>CAMOGR010000097.1 GCA_946614205.1 uncultured Bacteroidales bacterium
AGCCCCCCGCCACGAGAGGATTCTTGCCGACCGTCGCAAACTATGCGGCGACGGCACCCTGTCGGACTCCGTCAACAATCATCTTTACTACGGACTGCACCGTGACGGCGACGACTGGGTGCTCAGGGAATGGGCCCCCGGCGCCACCCGCATCTATCTTGTCGGCGACTGCAACAACTGGAAGCGTACGCCCGATTATGCCCTCCGGCCGGTCGGCTCCGGCAACTGGGAGCTGCGCATCCCCGGGATGTTCCTCACTCCGGGCTCGCTGTACAAGCTCTGGGTGGAATGGCCCGGCGGAGGCGGAGAGCGCATCCCGGCATACGCCACCCGCGTAATCCAGGACCCCGAGACCAAGGTGTTCAGCGCCCAGGTCTATGAGCCCGCCCCGTTCCAGTGGAAACACCGTGCCCCGGGGCCCCGCCGCCATCCCCTCATATACGAATGCCACATCGGCATGAGCGGCGAGAAGGAGGGCGTATCCACCTTCGAAGACTTCCGCAAGACGGTCCTTCCCCGCGTCAAGCGCCTCGGCTACAACGTGTTGCAGATCATGGCGCTGCAGGAGCATCCCTACTACGGCTCCTTCGGGTACCAGGTCTCCAGTTTCTTCGCGCTCAGTTCCCGCTTCGGCTCCCCCGAAGAGTTCAAGCGTCTGGTCGACGCCGCTCATGCCGCGGGAATAGCCGTCATAATGGATATCGTGCATTCGCACGCAGTGGGCAACGAGGTCGAGGGCCTTGGCCGCATCGACGGTTCCGACGACCTCTACTTCTACAAAGGCTCCGCAGGGTACCACCCCGCCTGGGGCACCAGGTGCTTCGATTACGGCAAGGACGAGGTCAAGTACTTCCTGCTCTCCAACTGCAAGTACTGGATGGAGGAGTATCATCTGGACGGATTCCGTTTCGACGGCGTCACGAGCATGCTCTACTGGGACCACGGCCTCGGCACCGATTTCGGCAACTATTCTCTCTACTTCGGCCCGGGTGTCGACGAGAACGCCGTCAGCTACCTTGCACTCGCCAACATGCTGATACACGAAATCAACCCCGATGCCATCACCATCGCCGAGGACGTCTCCGGCATGGCCGGGCTTGCGGCCCCCTTCGAGAGCGGAGGCGTGGGATTCGACTTCCGCATGGCCATGGGCATCGCGGACCATTGGATAAAATGGATAAAGGAGAAGAGCGACGAACAGTGGAGCCCCGGCGAAATATGGTGGGAACTCACCAACAAGCGGGCCGACGAGAATACTGTCAGTTATGCCGAATGTCACGACCAGGCCCTCGTCGGCGACAAGACCATCATCTTCCGCCTCATCGACAAGGAGATGTACTTCAGCATGCGCAAGGACCAGCAGAACCCGCTGGTGGACAGGGGAGTGGCCCTCCACAAGCTGATCCGGCTCGTCACTGCCGCCACGTGCGGAGGCGGTTACCTCAACTTCATGGGCAACGAGTTCGGACATCCCGAATGGATAGACTTCCCCCGCGAGGGCAACGGCTGGAGCTATTCTCACGCCAGACGCCTCTGGAGCATCGCCGACAACCCCGAACTCCGTTATCACGGGCTCGAGGAATTCGACTCCGAAATGATACATACGCTGCGCCGCGAAAGGGTGCTTCTGGACTATCCTGAGCTGCTTGTTGCGGATGAACAGAAGCAAGTTTTGATTTTCCGGCGACAAAACTGTATCTTTGCGCTGAATTTCAACCCCCAAGGCTCTTTTGCAGACTACGGTTTTGCATCGCCCGCCGGGGAATATGAGAAGATTTTCGATTCGGACGAGCCGCGCTTCGGCGGTTTTGGCCGCCTCGCAGGCGAGGAAAGGCACATCGCAGTTGCACACCGCTGTCCCAACGGAAACCAGAATTACGACCACACGATGTACCTGTACCTGCCCAGCCGGTGCGCCATCGTGCTGAAAAAGCTATAAAGCAATGGCAGAATTCTTAAAATTCAACAAGAACGAGCTGGTCAACCTGGCCTACTCCCTCAAACGCGAGGTAATCTGTGCCAACAAAACCGGCGCATACAGCAACACTACCATAGTGAGCTGCAATACGCGCCGCTACCACGGGCTTCTCGCCGTCACCCTGGACCGCTTCGGCGGCGACAGGTTCCTGCTGCTTTCTTCAGTGGACGAAAGCCTCATCGTGAACGGTAAGCAGTTCAACCTCGGAATACACTGCTACGGCGACATCTACGAGCCCCGCGGGCACAAGTATGTCGTGGATTTCAACGAGGACCCCGCTCCCAACATCACCTATCAGGTGGGTGAGGTCACTTTCCGCAAGAGCTTGATTCTGGCACCTGACAAGGACCAGGTCCTCATCCGCTATGAGCTGCTCAAGGCTCCGTCCCCCGTGACGTTGATACTCAAGCCTTTCCTGGCTTTCCGCAACGTTCACGCCCTTACCGTGCAGAACGACCAGGCCGACACCAAGGCCACCCCGGTCCCCGGCGGCGTGTCCTTCCGCATGTATCCCAACTTCCCCGACCTCAACCTCCAGCTGAGCGATTCCAAGGCCTCCTGGGAGTACATCCCCTGCTGGAACAACCGCATCACCTACTCCGACGAGTACCGCCGCGGCTATCCCTGCACCGAAGACCTGTTCACCCCCGGCCTGTTCAGCCTCAAGCTGTCCAAGGGCGGCAGCGTGGTGTTCTCCGCATCGCTCACCGAGGCCAATCCCGCATCTCTCAAGCGCACGTTCAACAGCTACCTCGCCGCGCTTCCTGCCGTCACCGGATACCGTGACCAGCTCGTACGCTGCGCCGACTGGCTGATTACCAGGCATAACGGAGTGGCGATGATAAACGCCGGCCTGAGCTGGCTCAAGACGGGCCTCCTGCGCGAGACCCTCATCGCCCTTCCCGGACTCACGCTTTACGGAGCGCAGGATCCGGGGCTTTTCGAGGAAATCCTCGACAACCTCATCGCCGCCGAGCAGGAGCGCCTGACCATGCGTACCACCCAGGTCGACGCGCCGCTCTATCTGGCAGTCACCCTGCAGCGTTACATCGGCTGGGGCGCCGATCCGGCCAAGGTCTGGAAGAAGTATGGCCCCACCGTCAAGATGATACTCGACAGCTACCTGCCCGGCCGCCGCAAGGAGGTGGCCATGCATCCGGGCGGTCTGCTCTGGGCCCAGGTCGACGGCGTTGCCCTCACTTGGATGAACACCTATGCAGGCGGGCGTGCCGTGAACGAGCGTGCAGGCTACCAGGTTGAGGTCAACTCATTCTGGTACAACGCGATATGCTTCGCGCTCGATATGGAGCGCCGCTTCGGCAACCGCCGCGGTTCCTTCATCTCCAAGTGGACTCCCATCCGCGACCAGGTGCGCGAGAGCTTCCGCGCGACCTTCTGGGACGACGAGGAGGGCCGCCTGGCCGATTACGTCGACGGAGGCGGCCGCAACATGGCTGTCCGTCCCAACCAGCTCTATGCAATCTGGGTAGAGAATTCACCCCTCGAAGAAGAGCTGTTCCCCCTGATACTCAGGGCTGTGGATAACGAGCTCGTAACCAGCCGCGGCATCCGTTCCCTGTCTCCGCGCGACACTGACTACAAGGGTGTGTACGAGGGTTCGCAGCTCGAACGCGACCTCGCTTATCACCGCGGATGCTGCTTCCCGTTCCTGCTGGAGCCTTATATCGAGGTGAGCTTCCGCATCAAGGGCCAGTCCTTCTGGAAGAGGGCCGAGTGGCTCGTGGAAGGCTTCTGGGCCGACCTTGGCAAGCACGGAGTCGGTGCCTTCTCCGAACTCTACGACGGAGACCCGCCCCACGAGCCTCACGGTGCCATTTCTTCCGCACTCAGCACCGCGGCCCTTCTGAGCGTCAACGCAATGTTGGAAAAAAACAAGGAGGCATAAAATATGAGAGTGTTAATGTTCGGCTGGGAGTTTCCTCCCCATATCGCCGGCGGCCTTGGAACCGCCTGCGAAGGCATAGTCAAGGGCCTGGCCCACAACGGAGTAGAGACTCTGTTCGTGATGCCCCACGCCTCCGGTGACGAAGACCAGAGCGCCACCACCATCCTCGACGCCAGCGACGTGGCCGTCACCAACGTCAGCAACACCGTCGAGGAGTTCATCAACAAGGTCAAGTTCATGTACGTGGACTCCAACATCGTACCCTATGTCGACCCCGACGAGTACTTCGAGGCGATAGAGAAGATGCGCGCCGAGAGCCTGACCCAGACCACCGTCGGCTTCGGCCAGAAGTTCAACTTCTCCGGCAAGTACGGCGCAAACCTCATGGAGGAGGTGTCCCGTTACGCCCAGGTGGGCGGCACCATCGCCATGCAGCACAAGGACGAATTCGACCTGATTCATGCCCATGACTGGCTCACCTACCTTGCCGGTATCGCCGCCAAGGAGCTCACGGGCAAGCCGCTGGTGGTGCATGTCCACGCCACTTCATACGACCGTGGCGACGAGAAGCATATCGACACCCGCGTCCTCGACATCGAGACCCGCGGCATGCTTGCGGCGGACCGCGTCGTGACCGTCTCCGACCTCACCCGCAACATAGTGATTAACAAGTACGGAATCGACCCTGCAAAGGTTGTCACGGTACACAACGCCGTCGACTTCTCCGGCCGCGAGAACATCGAGGTGGAGAGGGGAGTGAAGGACAAGGTCGTCACCTTCCTTGGCCGAATCACCTTCCAGAAGGGTCCCGAATACTTTATCGATGCGGCGGCAAAGGTGCTCAAGCGCACCAGGAACGTGCGCTTCGTGATGGCCGGCAGCGGCGACATGATGAACCGCGCCATACGGCAGGTAGCCCGCCTGGGCATAGCCGACCGCTTCCATTTCACCGGCTTCCTCCGCGGAGCCGAGGTGCAGAAGATGTTCGCCCTGTCCGACGTTTACATCATGCCCAGCGTGTCGGAGCCGTTCGGCATTTCGCCCCTGGAGGCCATGCGGACAGGCGTTCCGTCCATCATATCCCACCAGTCCGGAGCCGCAGAGGTGCTCAAGTACGCCCTCAAGGTTGACTTCTGGGATGTCGACGCCCTTGCGGACGACATCTATGCACTTGTCTCCTATCCCGCTCTCACCGCCTTCGCTTCCAAGCAGGGTTACGACGAGGTCAACGACCTCAAATGGAACGGCGCAACCGCCAAATTAAAGAAAGTTTACGAGTCATTGTTATGAATAAGTCAGTCTGTCTTTACTTCCAGGTGCATCAGCCCACGAGGCTCCGTACCTACCGCTTCTTCGACATAGGCAAGGATTCCCACTACTACGACGACTTTGCCAATCGCACCATACTCAAGCGCATTGCGAAGAACTGCTATCTTCCCATGAATGAGCTGCTTGCAAATGCCATCAAGGAAAGCAAGGGTAAACTCCGCCTGGCTTTCTCGATTTCCGGCTCCGCTCTCGAGCAGTTCGACCGCTACGCCCCCGAGGTTCTCGACAGCTTCAAGGCCCTGGCCGACACCGGCAAGGTGGAATTCCTCTGCGAGACCTATTATCACAGCCTGTCCTCCCTGGGCTCCCCGTCGGAGTTCCAGCATCAGGTCCAGAAGCACAAGGCCGCCGTGGAGAAGTACTTCGGAGTCACTCCCACCACCTTCCGCAACACCGAGCTGATTTATTCCGACGCCATCGCCCGTCAGGTATATGACCTTGGTTTCAAGACCATACTCACCGAGGGTGCGCGTCACATAATGGGCTGGCAGAGCCCCAATTACGTTTATTCCGCCGCCTCCAAGAGCTCGGTGCGCCTGCTGCTTCGCAACTACGGCCTGAGCGACGACGTCGCCTTCCGTTTCTCCGACAAGGGCTGGAACGAATGGCCGCTTACCGCGGAGAAGTTCGCCGGCTGGCTTGCCGACGCAGAAGGTGAGATCGTGAACCTCTTCATGGACTACGAGACTTTCGGCGAGCACCAGACTGCCGCGAGCGGCATCTTCGATTTCATGAAGGCCCTGCCTGCCGCAGTGCTTGCCAAGGGCATGGACTTCGTGACGCCTTCGCAGGCCGTCAAGAAGATCAAGAGCGTTGCGCAGCTTGAAGTTCCCGATGCGATTTCCTGGGCCGACGAAGAAAGGGACCTGAGCGCCTGGCTCGGCAACGAACTGCAGCAGGAGGCTTTCAACAAGCTGTACGGCCTGTCCGAACGGCTTGCCATCATCGGTGATCCCGACCTCTGGGCCGACTTCGGTCATCTTCAGGAGAGCGACCACCTGTACTACATGTGTACCAAGTTCTTCTCCGACGGAGAGATACACAAGCGGTTCAGCCCCTATGCAACCCCTTACGAAGCGTTCATCAACTATATGAACGTCCTCAGCGATTTCATTATAAGAGTTAATTATGCAGAACAACAGAATTGAAGCGAGCGAACCGGCTTGGAAGTCCGTAATGGTTACGCGCCACCTGCCGGAGGAATTATCAGGACTTGAAACCCTTTGCAAGAACCTTTGGTGGTGCTGGAACGAAAGCGCCAAGGCTCTTTTCAAGACCATAGACAAGGAACTGTGGCACAAGTCCGGCCACAACCCTATGGTGATACTCGACTCCGTGAGTCTCAAGCGTTACAACGAGCTGGCCAAGGACATCACTTTCGTCCAGCAGCTTGGGGCTGTCATGAAGGAGTTCAATGAATACATGGCAGGGAAGTCCGAGCGCAAGGAGCCCAGCGTGGCTTATTTCAGCATGGAATACGGCCTCGAGACTTCCCTCAAGATTTACTCCGGCGGCCTCGGCATCCTTGCCGGCGACTACCTCAAGGAGACTTCCGACATGAACGTCAACCTTGTTGCCGTCGGCCTGCTGTACCGTTACGGATATTTCACCCAGAGAATCACTCCCCAGGGCAACCAGGTGGCCGAATACGAGGCTGCCGACTTCCTCAAGATTCCCGCGGAGCCCGTGCTTGACGAGAACGGCACATGGCGTACCGTCACCATGGCCATGCCCGGCCGCGAGATGCACGCACGCATCTGGAAGGTCGCCGTCGGCCGTACCGACCTGTACCTACTCGACACCGACTTTGAGGCCAACATCCCCGAGGACCGTTCCGTCACCCATCAGCTCTACGGCGGCGACTGGGAGAACCGGATGAAGCAGGAAATCCTGCTCGGCATCGGCGGCGTGAGGGCACTCCGTGCCGTCGGCCTGCATCCTACGATTTTCCACCTCAATGAAGGCCACGCCGCATTCGCATGCCTTGAGAGGCTGCGCGAGTGCATGCAGGAGCAGAAGCTCGACTTCAACGAGTCGCTGGAGCTCATCAGGGCCAGCGGCCTGTTCACCACCCACACCCCCGTCCCCGCAGGGCACGACTCCTTCGACGAGGGCCTGCTGTCCAAGTATCTGGGCCACTATCCCGGACGCTACGGCATCGCATGGGATTACCTGCTGAGTCTCGGCAAGATTCACCCCGAGAACCGCGACGAGAAGTTCAGCATGAGCGTGCTTGCCGCCAACATGAGCCAGAACGTCAACGGCGTTTCCATGCTTCACGGCAAGGTCAGCCAGAACATCTTCAAGGACATGTACAAGGGATACCTGCCCGAGGAGCTTCACATCAGCTACGTGACCAACGGCGTACACTACGGCACTTGGACCGCCAAGGAGATGAAGCAGCTGCACTACAAGGTGTTCGGCCCCGAGTTCCGCACCAGCCATTATGACAAGAGCTGCTTCGACCGCATCTACAAGGTGAGCGATGAAGAAATCTGGAACGTGCGCAAGCTGCTCAAGGAGACTCTCGTACACATCATCGCCGAGCGCCTGTCCGACCCTGGCCAGAACAGCCAGTACACCCCCAGCCAGATTGTCAAAATCACTGAGACTTTCCGTCCCGAGGTGCTTACGATAGGCTTTGCCCGCCGTTTTGCGACATACAAGCGCGCGACCCTTCTGTTCAACGACCTCGACAGGCTCGATGCAATCGTCAACAACCCCGACCGCCCCGTGCAGTTCGTGTTTGCCGGCAAGGCGCATCCCGCCGACGTACAGGGCCAGGAGCTCATCAAGCAGATTATCGACATCTCCAAGGATGAAAGGTTCCTGGGCAAGATAGTCTTCGTCTCCGGTTACGACATCCGCCTCGCCAAGAGGCTCGTACAGGGCGTCGACGTGTGGCTCAACAACCCTACCCGTCCCCTCGAGGCTTCCGGTACTTCCGGCGAGAAGGCCGCCATGAACGGTGTAATGCATTTCTCCGTACTCGACGGATGGTGGGTCGAGGGTTATCAGGAGGACGCCGGATGGGCACTGCCCCAGGAGCGTACCTACGAGGACCAGAACTACCAGAACGAGCTCGATGCGGCCACGATTTACGCCACAATCGAGAACGATATAGCTCCTGCTTACTACAACTACAACGACCGTACCCACATCTCCAAGGAATGGGTCGGCTACATCAAGAACACCATCGCCAAGGTGGCGAGCAACTTCACCACCAACCGCATGCTTACCGACTACTGCAACCAGTACTACATTCCTCAGGCCAAGCGTTACGACGAGATGACGGTCAACGGCAACGCCCTTGCCAAGTCCATCGCATCCTGGAAGAAGCGTGTGCTGGAGGAGTGGGACCATATCCGCGTGGTCTCCTGCCAGCAGCCCGACGCATCCTATGTGGTTTCCAAGAACGACCCTCTCAACGGGGAGGTGGTCCTGGACCTCGGACGTCTGCGTCCCGAGGATATCGGCGTGGAGATGCTTCTTGCCACCACCGACGCCAAGGGAGTGCCCCACATTCAGGAGACCTATCAGTACGAAGTTGCTGAATACAAAGACAATGTAGCTACCTACAAGGTATCCGTGGAGCCCGAGCATACCGGTATGTACCAGGTCGGTATACGCATGTATGCCTTCAACCCGGCCCTGCCTCACCGCCAGGACTTCCCGCTGGTGAAATGGCTGTAATAGCCACAGGTTTTTTCGACGGTGTCCATCCCGGGCACCGTCTTGTAATAGACACTCTGCTTTCCGAGGCCCGTGCCAGAGGGGAGCAGAGCGTCATTGTAACGTTCTGGCCGCATCCCAGGGCCGTCCTGCAGAGCGGCGCCGATTCGCTGCGCTATCTCACTTCGCGCGATGAAAGGGTTGCGCTGCTGCGCTCGATGGGGGTCGATGAAGTTGTAACCATTCCGTTTACAAAGGCTTTCGCATCCCTTTCCGCCGAGCAGTACCTCCGGATGTTATGCCGTGATTATCAATGCACTGCGCTGGTGCTTGGCTACGACACCCGCTTTGGCGCCGAGCAAGCCGGGCCGCAGGATATCGCCGCGGCAGCGCGCCGCATGGGGCTTGCGGTTGCCATCACCCCGCCTGTGTGTATCGACGGTGCACCGGTTTCGTCGTCACGCATACGCAAGGCCCTGGAGAGCGGCGACGTGGCCTGCGCCGCTGCCTTGCTCGGCCGCCCTTACCGCCTTTCCGGCGTTGTCGTCGCCGGCAACCGCCTCGGCCGCACCATCGGCTTCCCCACAGCCAACATGAAGCTATACGAGCCTCTGATGCTCATCCCCGGCGGCGGAGTTTATCATACCCGGGTGAGCCTGTCTTCTGTCATTTCGACCGGAGCGAAGCGAAGTGGAGAAGTCTCCTTTGACGGCGTAACCAATATCGGCTTCCGCCCAACCGTAAGTGAAGCAAAGATCCTCACCATCGAGACCCATATCCTCGCCTTCGACGAGATGATTTACGGCCTCGACATCACCCTCGACTTCATCTCCCGCATCCGCGACGAGCGCCGCTTCGGCTCGCTGGACGCCCTTCGCGCCCAGCTTCAGGCCGACGTCCGCACCATCGCCTGACCTCCTGGCCCGCCGCAAGTCCCTCGCTGCAGCAGCCCTGAGTTCCTGCGGATGCGTCCGGCATCAAGATACACTCCGTTCTCATTTGGTCCGTCTGTCCTGACGCTTGGTCAATTATTCGCGGGGGTTCGTCAATATGTCCGTACTGAGCCGCTGGATTCCGGTTGAAATACAATACTTTTGGTCGTTATGGAAAAAAAAGTATTTGTCACCTGCTTTGCAGGCGGTATTTCAAGTAGGGATGCAAGACCATCTCCTGGCTGACTCCACGACAGGCAGTATACATGAGTATGACCCCGACCGCCCGGATCAGGGTGTCGTGGACGGACTGGCGGCACTTCTGGCGGAAGATGATGCGGCTGCCGTCAACCTTGGCTCCGGCTGG
>CAMOGR010000098.1 GCA_946614205.1 uncultured Bacteroidales bacterium
GAATACGAATCCGACACCAAGCGCCTGAGAGACTGGATAACCAAGCCGCGTCCGAGCGGTTACGAATCACTGCACATCACGGTCAAAAACGCCCGCGGCAACTATCTGGAAGTGCAGATACGCACCGCACGCATGGACGACATCGCCGAAAACGGACCCGCGGCACACTGGGCGTACAAGGGCATACATCAGGAGACCAGCACCCAGGCATGGCTGCAGAGCGTACGCGACGCCCTTGCCCATCCCCTTGAGGCAGCTCCGGAAGACCTTCCCGCGCCACCCGACAAGGAGATTTTCGTATTCACTCCCACCGGAGAGCTCCGTACGCTCAAAGCCGGCGCTTCGGTGCTCGACTTCGCATTCAGCATACACTCCGGTCTGGGCAGCAGATGCACCGGCGGCCGCATAAACGGCAAGGCGGTGCAGATAAAAGAGAAGCTGAAGACCGGCGACACCGTAGAGATTCTCACATCCAAGAATCAGCGCCCGAGCCGCGACTGGCTCTCCTGGGTGGTGACGAGTAAGGCCCGCAGCAAAATCAAGCTCGAGCTCGACGCCGACGAGCGCAAGCGCGCCGCCGAAGGCCGCGAACTGCTCGAAAGACGCCTCCGCAACTGGAAACTCGAGCTGCCCGACGAACTGCAGTCGGAATACATGAAGGCCCACGGCTTCAAGTCCGTGATGCCGTTCATGGCCGCAATAGCGGACGGCACGGTGGACGTCAACGATATCAAGGCTTTCATCAACGCAAAGGCCGCGGCACCCCGCGAAGAAGCGCCCGTCGCCGAACACCGCGAGAAGGCCCTGCCGTTCTCCGACAGCACCGAAGACATACTCGTACTCAACGCAAAGGACGTCAAGGGCCTGGACTACCGCATGGCCGCCTGCTGCAATCCGGTATTCGGAGACGACGTATTCGGGTTCGTGACACGCAGCTCCGGCATCAAGATTCACCGCATGTCGTGTCCCAACGCCGCCCGGCTCATGGACCGCTACCCCTACCGCATCCAGAAAGTGGTGTGGCAGGAATCCGCCACTGCCGGCAGTTTCCTTGTCTCGCTAGCCGTGACGGCGGAGAGCGAGCAGTCGGTCCTGAGCTCGATCATGACCGTCACCGGGCAGTTCCGAGTTTCCGTCCGTTCCATCAACGTGGCCGAGAACCACCGCAACGGCACCTTCGAGATTACGATACGCCTGCTGGTTCCGTCAAACATGGAGCTGGACAAGGTCATTTCGCAGATTTCCGCTCTCCGGCAGGTCTCCAGGGTCAAAAGGCTATAGATTTTTCGGCGGATTTTTGTTATATTTGCAGGATAACACTTACGCGCCATGGCAGAACAGGTAAAATACACCGACGACAACATAATCACCCTCGAAGGCGTTGAGCACATCCGGATGCGTCCGGGCATGTACATCGGCCGCCTGGGCAACGGAAGCAACCAGGGAGACGGCATCTATGTCCTGCTCAAGGAGGTAGTGGACAATTCCATCGACGAATTCGCCATGGGCTTCGGCCGCCAGGTGCAGATAGACATCGAGGACGGTGAGGTCACGGTACGCGATTTCGGCCGCGGCATTCCCCTCGATTCCGTCGTCAAGGCCGTAAGCATACTCAACACCGGCGGCAAGTTCGACGACAAGGCCTTCAAGAAATCAGTGGGTCTCAACGGCGTGGGTACCAAGGCCGTCAATGCATTGTCGGAGCGTTTCTACGTGTGTTCCCACCGCGGCGGCGAGTGTTCCTGGGCATCCTTCGAGAGGGGGCAGCTCACCGACAGCGGGAAAGGCCCCACCAAAGAGAAAGACGGCACCCTTGTCCGCTTCTACCCCGACAAGATGATGTTCGGCGATTTCCACTACAACCTCGACTACGTGGAAACCATGGTCAAGAACTACTCCTACCTCAAGCGCGGTCTGACCCTGGTGCTCAACGGTACCGCCTACAAGTCGGATAACGGCCTGCTGGACCTCGTCAACGAAAACCTCACCGAGGAGCCCATCTATCCCCCCATCCACCTGGAGGGCGAGGACATAGAGATAGTCCTCAGCCACGGCAACGCCTACGGCGAGAACATATCGTCTTTCGTCAACGGCCAGAACACCCGTGACGGCGGCACCCACCTGGCCGCATACCGCGAGGCCATCGCAAAGACTCTCAAGGACTTCTTCAAGAAGAACTACGAGCCTGCAGACTGCCGCCAGGGCATAGTCGGAGCCATAAGCATACAGATCCAGGAACCCAACTTCGAGGGCCAGACCAAGACCAAGCTCGGCAGCAACTACATGTGGGAGAAGCAGACCCGCGACCCGGACGGCACCCTGCACACCGACATCGGCCCCACGATACGCAGCTTCGTCAACGACTTCGTGGCCAAGAACCTCGACAACTACCTGCGCATACATAAGGAGATAGTTCCAGTAATCGAAGAGAAGATAAAGGCCTCGCAACAGGAAAGGATTGAGATTTCCGGCATCCAGAAAAAGACGCGCGAACGCAACCGCAAGACCAACATCTACAACCGCAAGCTGCGCGACTGCCGCTACCACTTCAACGACAAGAGGACGGAGAAAACCCAGGACAGCATAGAGAAGTCCAGCATATTCATCACCGAGGGCGACTCCGCAAGCGGAACCATCACCCGGGCGCGCAACGCCTCCTACCAGGCCGTGTTCTCGCTGCTCGGCAAGCCCATCAACTGCTACAAGGAAAGCCGCAAGAAAGTTGCGGAAAACGAAGAGCTGAACCTGCTGGTGAACGCTCTCGGAGTGGAGGACGACCTGGACAACCTCCGCTACAACAACATCAT
>CAMOGR010000099.1 GCA_946614205.1 uncultured Bacteroidales bacterium
CCCGCCACAAGGCCGATTCCCTGTGCCCCGGCAGTACCGCCTGGTACGACGGCCTGCGCGCCGAGGGGCTTCTCAAGGATACCACAATCGTAGGCTACAACGACAAGAAGGTCCATGCGGTATACGTCCCCGCCGCCAACCCCGCAGAGGCCCAGGGCACCGCGATAGTAGTTCACGGCTACACCGACAACCATTTCGTATTCCTTTATCTTGCAAGGATGTACAGGGATGAGTTCAACTACAATATCCTCCTGCCCGACCTGCAGTATCACGGCTACTCCGAGGGAGACGCCGCCCAGTTCGGCTGGCTAGACCGCTTCGACGTCGAGAAATGGATAGAGGTGGCCCACAATATCTGGAACGACGACTTCATGGTGCTCCACGGAGTCTCCATGGGTGCCGCCACCGTCATGATGGCCAGCGGCGACGAACTTCCCCCGTATGTGCGCGCCTTCGTCGAGGACTGCGGCTACACTTCCGCATACGACCAGTTCGACAATACCTTCAAGCAGACCTTCCCCGGCATCGCCTTCCTGCGCGGCCCCATCCTCGCCAGCGCCAGCATCGTGTGCAACAAGAAGTACGGCTGGAAGTTCAAGGAGGCTTCTTCCGTGGCCCAGCTCGCCAAGTGCGACCGCCCCATGCTCTTCATCCACGGTGACGCCGACGACTTCGTCCCCACCGACCACGTTTACAAGAATTACGAGGCCAAGGTGAACGGCTACAAGGAAATCTGGGTCGCCCCCGGCGCAGTGCATGCCAATTCCTACGCCAAGCATCCCCAGGAGTACACTCAGAGGGTGCGCGACTTCCTGGCGAAGGTCAAGACTCTGTAAGACTGTTTTCCCGGTAATGCGTTGCCGCGGCCGCTGTGCCGTGGCAACGTTTTTTATTGTCCCGAGGATGCTTCTCAGCCGGCCATCCAGCAGAGCCGGTGGGCCTGGAAAGCCGATTCCAGGGATGCCAGCGGTGCGCGTCCGGAGCCGATTGCGGCGAAGAAATCTTCTGTCAGGAGACGGTCTGCTCCAGCATGAAGGGGCAGCTGTGCAAGATGCGACCAGTCTTCCGCTATGTCCGGAGCGATGATTTGCCAATTGTCGGCACTCAGGGTGCCGGCGCTTCCGTGGATGACGGTGGAGCGCCCCTCGCGGAGCGAAGTGCCTTCGAGGTGCATCGAGAGTGAGATTCCACCCGTAAGCTTGGCTTCAACGTCCTGGGTGTCGAAGACGTCGTTGTCGCAGTTGTAGACACAGCGGCCGTATCTTCCGCTGCGCAGTTCTTCTTCTATGACTGCTGCAAGCGTGGAGCCCTCCGGTACGTCGAAACCGTCGGTCCATTCGCCCCTTTCCCGGTAGAGCGTCACTGCCGAATACGGGCAGCCGGTACGTGTGCAGTCTATGCAGCGGGCCGGAGCGGCGCTATCGGAACGGAACGTCTCGAGTGCTCCCCGGGAGCGGACTTCAAGAGGAGTCCGGCCTGTCAGCCACAGCAGGAAGTCGGCGTCGTGGCAGCATTTTGAAAGGAATATCGGACCGGAATTGTCCTTCCTGGACCACAGGCCGCGCACGAAAGTGTGAGCCATGCGGTCGGGGCCAATGTGTTCGGTATGCTCAATCCTCTCTATCGTGCCGACCGCCCCCATGTCAATCAGTTCTTTGATTCTCCGGAAGTACGGATGGAAGCGCATTTCGAGGCACACTCCGACATGTACTCCTGCCTGGCGCGATGCCTCAAGGAGGCTCATGTAGTCCTCGCTGCAGAGCGCAACGGGCTTTTCGAGCAGTACGTGCCAGCCTTTCTGCACGCTTGCGAGCGACAGCGGCACGTGCAGGCGGTCGGGTGCGGCCACGATTACGGCGCACACCGGCGGCGCGGCGGCAAAGAAATCGCCGGCGTCACTGAAACAGCCGGAAGAGGGGACGCCGTAGCGGTGCGCAGCCTGCCTGAGCCTCAGCGGGTCGGGCTCGACGAGGCACGAAACGCGCACCCCGTCAGGAAGGCACGACAGGTACTTCCTGGCACGGTTGCCAGCACCTATGACGGCGATGTCCATCAGGCACCCAGACGCCGCAGACCGGCGGTCATGCGTCTCAGGCCTTCTTCCAGAAGCTCCTTGGGACAAGCGAGGTTGATGCGGATGAATCCGGGGGCGCCGTACATGTCGCCCGCGTTGAGACGGACCTTCTCAACTTCGGAAAGGGTGGCTTCGAGCTCGCGGGAACTGATTCCCATGGCACGGACGTCGAGCCATGCAAGATACGTCCCTTCAAGCACGTAAAGCCGCAGGGAAGGGAACTCCGCGAGGGCGTTGCGCAGCTTTCTGTAGTTGCTCCGGATGTACTCGTTGAGCTGTCCGAGCCACTCGCGTCCTTCAGGGGTCCAGGCTGCCTGCGAAGCTATTACTCCGAAGGGGTTGACGTCGCATATTTCGTTGACGTTCACGGCCTTGTCTATCGCGGCGCGCATCTGCGGGTCCTTTACTATGAAGTTCGCCATCTGCAGCCCTGCGATGTTGAAAGCCTTGCTTGCTGCATACAGCGTGACGCATCCCTCTTCGAATTCGGGGCTGACTGATGCGAACGGTACGAATTCCACTCCCGGCATGGTGAACTCGCAGTGGATTTCGTCCACTACGGGAATGACTCCGTGACGCAGGCAGATTTCGCCCACGCGGCGCAGTTCCTCACGCTTCCACACCCTGCCGGCGGGATTGTGTGGCGAGCACAGGAGCATCACCCTGGCCTTGGGCGCGGCCGCCTCGAGCGCGTCGAAATCGATTGCGTAACGTGGGCCGTCCGGCGTGTCTTCAGTCAGCAGCGGAACGT
>CAMOGR010000100.1 GCA_946614205.1 uncultured Bacteroidales bacterium
TTGGCGGCAGTGAAGTTACCGGGAGAATTCAGGAGGTGCTGCAGGCACCAGTCGTGCCCGAGGGCGTCAAAGGCCCTGTCGCCGAAGGGGACGGCACGCGAATCGCACCAGATAATCGACGGCCGGAGGACTTGTCTGTCACGGTCTATGCACACCAGGCCGTGCATCTGGTACGAAATGCCAATAGCGGCTACGTCCTTCAGGTTCACCTTGCTACCGAGCATGGCGGTGACCTGCTTGAGGTTGCCCCACCACATGTCGGGTTCCTGCTCGGCCCAGCCGGGAGAACGCGATATTATTATAGCCTCATGCGAAGGAAAGGAAGCGAAGGCGAGAGTTTTTCCGGTGTGGGAATCGACCACCGAGCCCTTGACGGAGGAACTGCCTATATCGTAGCCAAGTAGTAGCATCTTATGCGGTTGTTTACAAGCCGAAATATCGCAATATTCATCGAAAAAACAAAATGCCGCGAAAGCAGCGGACCGCAAGCGCAGCAAACTTGGTCAACATTTGTTTATATGGTCCGAAGTGACTATCTTAGCCGCCTGATGGAGAGCTGCCCAAATATCGACATTGCACTGCTGAAGGCCGGGGACAAGACGGCCTTCGAGCGCCTGTACAATCTGTACTGGGCCCGCGCATATCATTTTTCAAAGCTCTACATATCAGACGAATACGAATGTGAGGAGATAGTCCAGAACGTCTTCATACGCCTGTGGAACATGCGCGAGCGGCTCAACCCCGAGAAAGACCCGGACGGCCTCATCTTCATCCTCACCCGCAACCTGGTGTTCAACCAGGCTCACCGCAGCGCCAACGAACGGGCCATGAAGGAGGCCCTGCAGGCCGAATCGGGCAGTTCCGACGACCTGGAAGAACGCCTGGAATCCGAAGACCTTCAGGCATACCTCGATACGCTCGTACAGGCCCTGCCCGCACGACAGCGGGAGGCTTTCGAGCTCAGCCGCACCGAGGGCCTGAGCTACAAGGAGATATCCAAGAGGATGAACATCTCGGAAAAGGGGGTCGAAAGGGCCATCTACCTTGCGCGTAAGTTCCTTCGCAAGCACCTGCCGCTATTCCTGATTTTCCTCGGTCTGTAATTTTTTCTTAGACGTTGTAGGGGAAAGCCGTTTTGAATTGTATTTATAGCGTAACACCAATAGGCAATGTCATACTATAAATACACCCGTACCCAGTGGAACTCCCTCCCTACGGAAGGAGACGCCGCCAGGCGCGACTCCATCTGGCAGGGCATCTGCAAAAGCCTGAGGCTAAAGAAACTGCGCAATACTCTGTGGCAGTCGCTTGCAGCCCTCTCGCTCGCGGCGGCAGCTCTTGCCGCAGGCCTTGTCGTGGGTTCTCACAGTCTGTCCCGGCAACCCTCAGTCCAGGAGCACTTCTCTACGCAGCTCACCGCGTCAAACACTTCCAGCTCCCTGCCGGACGGCACCGAAGTATGGCTGGACAGCGGCAGCCGCCTGTGCTACGACGAAAGCTTCCGGGAGTGCAGGAAAGTTACCCTCGAGGGCAGCGCCAGCTTCAACGTGGTGAAGACCCCTGACGCCTCCACCTTCGAAGTCCAGCTTGACGGAGCCAGCATAATCGTCCACGGGACGAGCTTCTCGGTAAACCAGAACAAACCCGACGAGACGGTGGTCACCCTTTACGAGGGAGCAGTCGACTTCACTACGGCGCAGCGCACGGTCTCCATTGAGCCGGGCTCCAGCCTCACCTGGAACCGCAATTCGGATTCAGTCTCCACCCGCCCCTTCTTCGAGGGCATAAGCTGGCAGGACGGCAGTTTCCGCCTCCGTGAGGCCACGCTCGAAGTGCTGCTGGACTTCATCCGCTGGAGATACGACGTCCAGGTTTACGTCGCTCCTCAGGCCGCACAGGGCGGAAGGAGCCTCACCGGTTCCGTACGCAACGATGAGTCCGCAGACTCGGTGATAGACAAGATCTGCTACGTGATGGGCCTCCGCAGCACCAGGGAAGGTTCCTCCTACCGTCTTTACAAATAGCCAACCAACCAACCTTACCATATGCAATCATTCACAAGAAGCGCCCGTAAGGTATTTGCCGCTGTGGTCGCCTGTCTGCTCCTGATGTGGGGCCAGGACGCCCGCGCCCAGATAACCGTAAAGGGCAACGGAATCACGATTGAGCAAGCCATCCGCCAGGTGGAGCGCTCTTCTGATTATTCCTTCTTCTACAGTGCCGGAGACCTGTCCGGCATCGCTCCCCGCAATGTCGACGTCAGCGGAAACATAGAGACGGTCCTCTCCGCCCTCTTCCGCGGCACAGGCATCATCTACCGCATCCAGGGCAAGGAAATTGCCCTCAAGAAAGTCACCGCCGCGCAGAAGGCACCCGTCCGTGACGGCCGCCACACCGTGAAAGGCGTCGTGACTGACGCCACCGACGGCCAGCCTATCATAGGTGCAGGTGTGCTCCTGAGGGGCACCACCACCGGTACCTTCACCGACGCCGACGGCAGCTTCAGCATCGAGGTCCCCGAGGACGCGGTGCTGGAATTCAGTTTCCTCAGCTACGAGACCATCGTTGAGACGGTCGCAGGCCGCGGGACCATCAACATCGAGATGACTCCCCGCCTCAACCT
>CAMOGR010000101.1 GCA_946614205.1 uncultured Bacteroidales bacterium
ATTATCGGCAGGGGACTGCGCTCGGCAAGCCACGCCGTATCGTCAAGCCTGTCGACAGCAAGCGGCTGCTCTACCAGGACTACGCCCTGCTCCTTGAGCCAATGAATCTCGTCCAGGGCCTTGCTGCGGTCTTTCCAGCCTTGATTGGCATCTACGGCAAGCGGAAGGTCCGTTACGCTGCGGATCGTACGAATCATCTCTTCGTCGCTGTCCAGCCCCACTTTTACCTTCAGAATCCTGTACAGGCCCGCGCATTCGAGGGTTTTTTCCCGTACGACCTCCGGGGTGTCGATTCCTATCGTGAAGGTCGTAGGACCGGCTTTTTCGGGATTGTAGCCCCAAATCTTGTAAAGGGGCTGGCCGAGCAGTTTTCCGGTCAGGTCGTGAAGAGCAATGTCGACAGCAGCCTTGGCAGGGGAGTCTCCGTCCGATATGGTATCGAGATACTCCATAATATCCTCGAGGAGGAAAGGGCTGCCGAAGCGGCCGAGGTCGACCTTGGAAAGGAAAGAACAGACGCTCTCCACAGTATGGCCGAGATACGGAGGCATGGACGCCTCGCCATAGCCGACCACCCCGTCATAATCTATCTCGACCTGTACGCCGGGTGTCGTTTTGCGAGAATAGGACGAAACCGTGAAGGTGTGTGCGAGCTGGAGTTCGTACGGGTAGAAACGGAGGCTCATCCTGCCGCTGTGTGGCGCCTGAGCGGATTTCTGCCGTACTCCGCACGCAGTAAGGCCAGCCGCCACAGCGGCCGATGCGGAAACTCCTATAAACTCTCGTCTGTCCATACCACAAAATTACAAATATTTCAGTAATTTTGCGGAAACGGAATTATTAAATACGTCCTATATGCTTGAATATGTTTCCGGCCGCATTGCGGAACTTTCTCCGACCAGAATGGTTGTCGACAACCAGGGAGTAGGCCATTGCTTCGAGATTTCTCTCCAGACATACGAAAAACTCGAGGGTAAGAAAGAGGCCCTGATATATGTTCAGACCCAGTTCAACCAGCGCGACGGCACCACCGTCGACTATGGATTCGCATCCAAGGACGAGAGGGAACTGTTCCGGCTCATCACGAGCGTGTCCGGCATGGGAGCCGCATCGGCCAGGATGATTCTGTCGTCGATGACCGCACGCGAACTCGAAGACGCTATTCTTTCAGAGAACGTGAGCGCGCTCAAGTCGGTGAAGGGTATAGGTCTCAAGAGCGCACAGAGAATAATTCTCGAATTGAAGGATAAGATTGTGAAGGGAGGGGCCGCAAGCAGCGACGTCCTGTTTGCTTCCGAGTCAAACGCCGCAGTAGAGGAGGCCAGCAGCGCCCTGCTGATGCTTGGATTCAACAAGGCCAACATTCAAAAGGCCGTTCAGGCCATAATGAAAGCCAATCCCCGTGCAAGCGTAGAGCAGATTATCAAATCAGCCCTGCAGATGCTTTAGATTCGTTAAGAATGTTCTACGTGGAACAATTGAAAGTTCAGCGTCCGAAATAGACAAGCAGAACAGAAATATCCGCCGGAGAAACTCCCGAAATGCGAGAAGCCTGCGCAATCGTTCTGGGAGAATACTTTTTAAACTTCTGTCTGCACTCGATTGTAAGACCGGAAATCTTGTCAAAGTCAAATCCAGCAGGAATCTCAAGATTTTCGAGACGACGCATCTTATCGACCAAAGAGCGCTCTCGGTCTATATAACCTTTGTACTTCAGGTTAATTTCAACAGCATCTGTAATATCCCTGGATGGTATACCATCAAAACCGAACCTTGAAAGTGTTCCACGTGGAACACAGGAAAGAAGGGAGTGAAGCGATATCTCCGGGCGAGTGGCAATATCGGAAATCTTCTTACTCTCAGTCAACAGAGCGGAATGATTCGACTGCAAAAAAACATTTACCGAGGAAGGTGTGAGATTATTGCTTTCGCACATCGACGAAAGACGTTCGACAGAATCGTATTTCGAACTCATCAAGTCATAACGTTCCTGCGTAGCGAGTCCGATATCGAAGGACTTCGAAGTAAGGCGAAGGTCTGCATTGTCCTGACGCAGAAGAATACGAAACTCCGCCCTTGAAGTAAACATGCGGTAAGGTTCATCCACGCCCTTGGTAATAAGGTCATCTATCAAAACTCCGATATAAGCCTCGTCTCGCCGGAGCACAAAAGGGTCCTCTCCGGCCAGGGCAAGAGAAGCATTGATTCCGGCCACCAGACCCTGCGCGGCAGCTTCTTCATAACCCGTTGTTCCATTCACCTGCCCGGCAAGATAAAGGCCGGGTACAACTTTGGACTCAAGAGTCGGACTGAGCTGTGTAGGGTCAAAGAAGTCATACTCCACAGCGTATGCAGGGCGGAAGACCCGGACGCGTTCAAGTCCTGGAATGGCATGCAGAGCATCCATCTGAATCTCAAAAGGAAGAGAACTCGAGAAACCCTGAAGATAGTATTCGTTAGTCCCGCGCCCCTCAGGCTCAAGAAACAGCTGATGGGAATCGTTGTCAGGGAAAACTCTCAATTTATCCTCTATGCTCGGACAATACCTGGGACCTCTGCCATGAATGACACCGGTAAAAAGAGGGGAGTCGGAAAAACCTTTTCGCAGCCTGGAATGAACTTCATCGTTAGTATGAAGAATATAGCAACTCATCTGCTCTCCACTCTTCTGGACTGACGAAGGAAGGTCAAGAAAAGAGAAGCGTTCAGGCGAAGAATCTCCGTGCTGCAAAGAAAGAACAGATGTATCGACGGAGGTAATGTCAATCCTCGGGGGAGTGCCGGTCTTCATCCTGTCGGTTCTGATTCCAAACGATGACAACTGCTCGGCGATTCCGACAGATGACTGCTCACCGATACGCCCTCCGGTAAACTGACGACGACCGACGAAAAGACGCCCGCCAAGGAACGTCCCGGCAGTGAGTATAACGGCTCGAGAGCGGAAAATTTGACCGCCGAGGGTACGAACTCCGCAAATTTTTGAATTCTCAAAGAGAAATTCACTCGCTAAATCTTCGTAAATAGTTAATTTATAAGTATTTAGCAGTATTTCTCGCCATTTAAGGGAAAATCTGATTTTATCGCACTGCGCCCTCGGACTCCACATGGCCGGGCCCTTGGACTTATTGAGCATCCGGAATTGAAGAGTGGTGGCATCGGTCACTATGCCGGTGCATCCGCCAAGAGCGTCAATCTCCCGGACTATCTGACCTTTTGCAATTCCGCCGATGGCAGGATTGCAACTCATCTTGGCAAAGGAAAGATCATCCATGCTCAGAAGGAGCACGGAAGAACCAAGGCGGGCAGCCGCAACTGCAGCTTCACAGCCTGCATGTCCGCCGCCAACTACGATAATGTCAAAACTACTTTGCAAGACTCTTTCTTAAATCGAGATAATAATTCTCTTTCGAACGCATGGTCTTTATATCTTCGTCGGAATGATCGTCATAACCTATGAGATGAAGGAGTCCATGCACGATGACCCTGTGAAGCTCCTCCTGAAATTCGGTACCATAGAAAACAGAGTTCTCGCGGACCGAATCGATACTGATGAAAAGGTCGCCAGAAACGACGGGCTTTTCTGAATAATCGAAGGTTATGATATCGGTAAAATAATCATGGCCCAAATATTGAATGTTGATATTCAGAAGATAAGGGTCGGAACAGAAAATGATGTTGATATCGCCCAGACGGCATATCTCGCTTTCCGCAACCATCTTCAGCCAGGAGTTGTTGAACCTCCTGTCCTTGTACTGAAACTTTACATCCTCAAAGAAGTACCTAACCATAAGACGAACGAATAAAAACTTCGCAAATTTACATCAAAAATTGGAATTGAAATTAAATATTCATATCTTTACAACTTGAACGGACTAAAATAAAATACCAGATATGGAAGTTAAGAAATCACAAAAGGCCAGCCTGGAGAACAAAAGACTCCTGTTTGTCGAAATAGGTTTCGTAGTAGCCCTCCTCGTCGTCCTCGCCGCTTTCGAATGGAGCAGCAAGGAGAAGAAGGAAAGCGCACTTCTGGCCGAGAACACTGAAATCATTGAGGAAGAGATGATTCCTATCACCCAGGAAACACCTCCGCCGCCACCTGAGGTTGCAAAGATTCCCGTCCTCTCAGACCAGATCGACATTATCGACGACGACATCAAGGTCAACGACAATATCCTCAACCTTGAGGACGACAACTCCCTCGGCGTAGAAATCCAAGACTACGTGGAAGAGGTCAAGGAAGAGGTCGTAGAAGAGGAAACGATTCCATTCCAGCTCGTTGAAGAGAAACCCAAATTCCAGGGAGGCGACGCAAACGACTTCTCCAAGTGGGTCAACCAGCGTCTCGTTTACCCCGAGGTCGCAAAGGAGAACGGTGTTCAGGGCCGTGTGATGCTTCAGTTCACCGTAAAGACCGACGGAAGCGTTTCCGACGTCAAAGTCGTCCGCGGAGTCGACCCTTCACTCGACAAGGAAGCAGTCCGTGTAGTTTCCATGTCCCCCAAGTGGACTCCTGGCAAACAGCGCGACCGCAAGGTTAAGGTAACATACACCTTCCCCGTTATCTTCCAGCTGAGATAGAAACACAAAACCCAAATAAAAGGCTGTCCGAACGGATGGCCTTTTTTGATTATGACAGAAGAAAAAGCAGTATTCGTAGGAATAATAACTCAGGGCGAGGACGAAAGAAGAGTCAAGGAGTATCTGGACGAACTTGAGTTCCTTGCAGACACAGCAGGTTTCACCGCAGACAAGCATTTCATCCAGAAACTCGACCACCCGGAGCATTCGACTTACATACGCAGCGGCAAACTGCAGGAACTCGCAACGTACTGCGAGGAAAACTGCATCAAGTACGTAATCTTCGACGATGAACTTTCTCCGATGCAGCAACGCAACATCGAGAAAATCATCAAGGTGGCTTCTGTCATCGACCGCACGAGCCTGATACTCGAAATATTCTCGCAGAGGGCAAAGACCGCATACGCAAGGATGCAGGTCGACCTGGCACGTTACAACTACATGCTGCCGCGTCTCGCAGGCATGTGGACGCACCTTGAACGTCAGAGAGGCGGTGTTGGAACACGAGGTGGCATGGGTGAAACCCAGATAGAAGTAGACCGCCGAATAGTGCGTGAGCGCATAGCAAGGCTGAAGGAACAACTGAAGAAAGTAGACAGGCAAATGGCCACCCAGCGAGGAAACAGAGGCCAGATGGTCCGTCTGTCGCTCGTAGGATACACCAATGTAGGCAAGAGCACTCTGATGAACGTACTGTCAAAATCGGACGTATTTGCCGAAAACAAGCTTTTCGCCACCCTCGACACCACCGTTCGCAAGGTTGTAATAGAAAACGTGCCGTTCCTGTTGAGCGACACTGTAGGATTTATACGGAAACTGCCCACACAACTCATAGAGGCCTTCAAAAGCACGCTCGACGAAGTTCGGGAAGCAGACGTCCTGGTCCACGTAGTAGACGTATCAGCACCCGATTTCGAGGAACAGATGGAGGTTGTGCAGAAAACCCTCGAAGACATTGGCGCCGGCGACAAACCACAGTACGTGATATTCAACAAGACAGATAATTACACATATATACCATACGACGAGTTCTCACTCAAACCCAAAGGAAAGGAAAACCGCACACTGGACGAACTGAAGGCCGAATGGATTGAACAAAAGAAGATACCTTGCATATTTATGTCCGCTCTCAGCAGGGAAGGGCTTCCCAAACTTCGGAACGACATATACAAAATGGTAGCTGAAATACACGCAGGACGCTGGCCCTTCGACAATTTCCTATGGTAAAACAAGATAGAAACAAATTTATCAAAATATCCCTTGCAGTACTGCTGCTTGGGATAAGTTCGTTTATCTATCTTGTTTTCAGGTCCGACAACATAATCGGATTCAGGCTCATCCATAACCTCGGACTTTCAGGCCTTCTTCACAGCATCAGGGACGCCATGAGCGTCTTTTCCCCGTCAGCTTTCATGGTTTATTCACTTCCGGACGGCCTGTGGCTGATATCCTACATGCTGCTCACCGAGGCACTTCTACCGGATCATCCCACAAAACCCCTTTGGATATTTGCCCTCCCGGCAAACGCAATAGTTTCGGAAATAGCCCAATATTGGCACCTGCTGCCGGGAAATTTCGATATCTGGGACCTTGTATGCTACACTGTACCCACAGTATTGTATCTGATATTCAGAAAAGGACACTCTGTAGAGGGCAAATACAGTTTCGAAGAGGTAATGGGAGCTCCGCTGCTGCTTGTAACCTACCTGTTCATAGCCGGCTGCTCAGTCGAAAGGCTCAACACTCCGTTCGTTATAACCTGCGCTGTTTACGCCTCAATCCTGATGGTAATCAATTACGCGCTGAGTAAAACCAAACTCATTGTCAATAAATAATTTAAGGTTCCCCGAAAGAGGAACCTTAAATGTTTTTATCAAGCCGAAAGTCAGCGCTTTAGTCTGAGAACTTGGCCTTAAGGAACTCGCGGTTGAGTCTTGCGATATGCGAGACGGTGATTCCCTTGGGACATTCAAGCTCGCAGGCGCGGGTATTGGTGCAGTTACCGAACCCGAGTTCGTCCATCTTGGCAACCATGGCCTTTGCACGGCGCTTGGCCTCGGGACGACCCTGAGGAAGAAGCGCGAGGGAACTTACACGGGCGGCGACGAAAAGCATAGCTGAACCGTTCTTGCAAGTGGCGACGCAAGCACCGCAACCTACGCACGCTGCAGCATCCATGCTTTCTTCTGCCCTGTCGTGAGGAATCAGGATATTGTTGGCATCCTGGGCGGAACCGGTACGGACGGAAATGAATCCGCCGGCCTGCAGAATCTTGTCGAATGCAGTACGGTCCACAACCAAATCCTTGATAATAGGGAAGGCAGCGCTTCTCCACGGCTCAACGGTAATGGTAGCACCGTCCTTGAAGTGACGCATGAAGAGCTGGCAGGTGGTTACATGATCGTCGGGACCATGGGCACGGCCGTCGATATAGAGCGAACAGGCACCGCAGATACCCTCACGGCAGTCGTGGTCGAAGGAAACGGGACCGCTGCTCTTGCAGCCGCGCTCCACCGCAACGGGGTCGTTGCCCTCACTGATAAGCTGCTCGTTGAGAATATCGAGCATTTCAAGGAAGGAAGCGTCCTCCTCGATACCAGAAATATGATAAGTCTCGAAGTGGCCTTTTGCTTTGGCGTTCTTCTGGCGCCATATTTTTAAGTTGAATTCCATATTAGTCCTTGTAATTTCTGGTAATAACCTTGATGTTTTCGTAAACGAGAGGCTCCTTGTGGAGTTCGGGTTCTACGCCTTCTCCCTTGTATTCCCAAGCAGCGACATACATGTAGTTGGCATCGTCGCGCTTGGCTTCTCCCTCTTCGGTCTGGCTTTCAACACGGAAGTGGCCGCCGCAGGATTCGTTGCGGTTAAGGGCGTCACGGGCCATCAGCTCGCCGATATCAAAGAAGTCTTCAAGACGCAGGGCCTTTTCGAGCTCCTGGTTGAACTCGAACTGGCTGCCGGGAACGCATACGTTCTTGTAGAATTCCTCGCGGAGTTCACCAATCAGTTTGATAGCCTTCTGCAGGCCCTCCTTGTCGCGGGCCATACCCACGTACTCCCACATGATGTGGCCGAGTTCCTTGTGGATGGAATCAACGGTCCTCTTGCCTTTGATGGAGAAAAGCCTGTCGATACGGGCCTGAACGGCCTTTTCCGCCTCTATGAACTCAGGACGGTTGACGTCGGTCTTGGGTTCGGCGAACTTCTTGGAAAGGTAATCGCCAATGGTAACGGGAACAATGAAGTAACCGTCGGCAAGACCCTGCATGAGAGCGGAAGCACCGAGACGGTTTCCGCCGTGGTCGGAGAAGTTGGCCTCACCTATGGCGTACAGACCGGGTATGGTAGTCTGGAGGTCGTAATCGACCCAGATGCCGCCCATCGTATAGTGGATGGCAGGATAAATCATCATAGGCTCCTCCCAGGGAGAAGAAGCGGTGATTTTCTCGTACATCTCGAAGAGGTTGCCGTAACGTTCCGCAACTTTCTTATGTCCAAGACGGCCGATAGCCTCGGAGAAATCGAGGAACACAGCCTTTCCAGTCTCATTGACGCCGAAGCCGGCATCGCACCTTTCCTTGGCGGCACGGGATGCGACGTCGCGGGGTACGAGGTTGCCGAATGCGGGATAGCGGCGCTCGAGATAGTAGTCGCGGTCCTCCTCAGGGATCTGGGAAGGCTTGATTTCGTGCTTGCGGAGCTTCGCCACGTCTTCCTTTTTCTTGGGAACCCAGATGCGGCCGTCGTTGCGCAGAGACTCGCTCATGAGAGTGAGTTTGCACTGCTGGTCGCCGTGGACCGGGATACATGTGGGATGAATCTGGGCGAAGCAGGGATTTGCAAAATATGCACCCTTCTTATAGCACTGCAGGGCCGCGGAACCGTTGGAATTCATTGCGTTGGTGGAGAGGAAATAGGTGTTTCCGTATCCGCCGGTGGCAATGATTACGGCATGTGCGCCGAAGCGC
>CAMOGR010000102.1 GCA_946614205.1 uncultured Bacteroidales bacterium
CTGGGCGCTGCTGAGCGAGTTCATGTCGGGGATGACGCGCAGCTTGGCTATGACCTCACCCTCCTTCACCTGCTCTCCGGCTTCCTTGTACAGCTCGGCGATGATGCCGTTTATCTGCGGCTTCACGTTGACCTCGTTGCGTGGCTCAATCTTTCCGGTGACGACGGTGGTGCGGCTGATGCTGCCCACTGCCGCCTCGTATTCCTGGTACTCCACCTTCTCGGGGCGGGAGTTTTTCAGCAGGAAGGCGAAGGTCCCTATGAACAGGACTCCGATGAGTGCGAAAATGATGTACTTGAGTGCTTTTTTCATATTGCGTGCTTTGTTATTCTTCTCTCATTGCGTCCACCGGTTTGATGCTCATGGCCCGGGACGCGGGGGCGAGACCTGCCACTACACCCAGCACCGTCAGCATCAAGGCGGCGGCCACAGCCGTCCAGATGCCTATCTGGAACTCCGCGGACATGTTGGGAATATGGCTTACGATGGCCTGGGTGAGCCGCAGCATCTGCACTGCGAACACGATGCCCAGCGAGCCGGCCACCAGCGTGAGCGCAATGCTCTCGAGTATTATCTGGCTGAGGATGTCGCGCGGCGTGGCGCCTATTGCGCGGCGTATCCCTATTTCCGTGGTGCGCTCCTTCACGGTGACCATCATTATGTTGCTTACGCCGATGATGCCTGCGAGTATGGTGCCCAGGCCGACCAGCCAGATGAGGAAGTTGAGGCCCCTGAACAGGTTGTCCATCAGCGAGAACATCTGCTCGGTGTTGATCATGAACACCGCCTGCTTGTCGGAGGGGTCGAAGCTGTGCGACCGGGCCAGAATCTGCCTCATGCGGTCTTCCAGCGAGCTCATGCTCACTCCGCTCTTTCCGGTCACGCACAGCAGGTCGATGTCGCTGCCGCGGTGGAAGAGCTTCTGGCCGAGGGTGAGCGGTATCACCACGGCCTCGTCGGCACTGCCGTTGATGCTGATGTTGCCGGAACTGAAGTCGACGCCCACCACCTGGTAGTATACCGCTCCCACCTTGATGAAGGTGCCGCAGGGATCTCCTCCGTCGGGGAAGATGCCTTCGTAGATGCGCCGGCCGATGACGCAGACCTTGCGTTCCTGCGCCACGTCGGACTCGTTGATGTAGCGCCCGTAACGGATTTTGGGCTCCTCTATCCTGACGTAATCGGCCTTCACGCACTTTACGTTGGCGTTCACGCTGTTGGTGCCTTTCAGGGCAGTCTGGCCCCAGACGGATATGACCGGAGTCACCGTCTCCAGCTCCGGGACCATCTGTTTCATCCTTTCGACGTCGGTGTAGTTGAGTTCCCAGAGGCGTCCTCGCTTGAAACCCTGCCAGGGTTTGGTGGTGCTGCTGGCGAACATTATGGTGGTGTTGGTGGCGAAGCCCTCGAAGTTGCTCGTGACCAACTGCTTGAGCCCTTTGCCGCCACCTATCAGGAACAGCAGCATGAAGATGCCCCAGAACACTCCGAAGCCGGTGAGAAGGCTGCGGCTGCGGTTGCGCACCAGGGAGTCTGCGATTTCGCGGTATGAGTCGATGTCGAATTTCATTCTGCGCGCAGGGCTTCTATTGGTCTGACTCTGGCTGCCTTGCGGGCCGGGAACAGCCCTGCGAGCGAGCCTGCGACTATGAGTACCACCGTGGCCTCGATTGCTACGTCGAGCCCTACCGTGGGGTTCACGAGCATGGAAATCTGGTTGTCCATGACGGAAACGGTCGACTGCCCGAGCGTCCTGTCCAGCAGCTCGCAGGCAAGCATCCCCAGGAACATGCCGATGTAGCCGAATACGGCCGTTATCGTAACGCTTTCTGCCAAAATGAGTTTGGTGATGTCCCACGGCTTTGCGCCTATGGCCTTCCGGATTCCGAATTCGTGTGTGCGCTCCTTTACCGTTATGAGCATGATGTTGCTCACGCCCACTATTCCTCCCAGCAGGGTGAACAGTCCTATGATCCAGAGAGCCACCCGTATGATGGATGCCACTGTGTTCATCTGGAGATTCTGCGTGAAACGGTTCCATATCCACAGGGCGCGGGTGTCGTCGGGGGCGGCTCGGTGGCGCAGGTTCACTGCGGCGCGCAGCTTGGATTCGAACTCTTCGTTTGCCTTCTCCGTATCGAGCCCGTGGAAGGTGAAGGTCACGTCGTCTATTTCTTCTCCCTTGTTGTAGACTGTCTTGATGGTGGTGAACGGGGCCGCGAGCATGTTATTGCCCCTCATGCGGTCGGAGCGGGTGATGCCTGCTACGAGCCAGGAGAAGCTGCCTACCTTGATATGCTTGCCAAGCAGTTCGCTTGCGGGGACTCCGTCGGGCAGGAGGGCTTCCGCCGTATTCTCCGGGACCACCACCACCTTGCGCTTGCCCTGGATGTCGCGCTCGTTGATGTAGCGGCCGCAGAGCAGTTCTATCTTTTCCATCTTCTGGCGTTCGGGGTAGTTGCCCTCTATGTTCACGCTTACGCTTTTCTTGCCGTAAACGGCTGTGCCGCTGGTGCTTACAGTGGCTATAACGTCATCTATGTTGTCTGCGAAGGCATCGCTTCCCGTGAGCCTGACGTCTTTGTCGTCGATGCGTATGCGCCGCCCCTCCTTGAGCCCG
The DNA here is from genome assembly GCA_946614205.1 of uncultured Bacteroidales bacterium. The sequence goes on from CAMOGR010000102.1 coordinate 2,621, forward strand.
TCGTAGGGCTTGGAGGTACGGCCTCCGCCGAACATCATGGTGTTGCTGGCAAAACGGTCGCCTCCGGTGAAGAAGGCGTTCTGCAGGCCGTTGCCTGCCCCCAGCAGCACTATGAGCATGAAGATGCCCCACGACACCGCAAAGCCTGTGAGGCTGGTGCGCAGCTTGTTACGGCGCACGCTCTCCCATATTTCGGTGAAGACGTCTCTCATTTCATGATGGTTGCGGTGCCGAAGGCGGATGCGCGGTGTTCCCGGTTGTCCTGGATTTCACCTATTACGCCGTCCTTGATGTGGATTATCTTGTCGGTGCAGTTGGCCACTCCGCTTTCGTGGGTTACCACTATGATGGTCACTCCTTCCTCGCGGTTGAGGGTACTCAGCAGCTGCATCACCTCTTCGCTGGTCTTGGAGTCGAGTGCGCCGGTGGGCTCGTCGGCGAGAAGTATCTTGGGGCCGGTGATGAGGGCCCGCGCGATTGCGACTCTCTGCTTCTGGCCGCCGGACATTTCGTTGGGGTAGTGATGCGCCCAGTCGGCAAGGCCCAGCTTTTCGAGATACTGCATGGCGAGCGCGTGGCGCTTGCCCCGGCTTACGCCCTGATAGAACAGCGGGAGCTCCACGTTTTCAACGGCAGTCTTGAAACCGATGAGGTTGAACGACTGGAAGATGAAGCCTATCAGGCGGTTGCGGTAATCGGCAGCCTGCTTCTCGCTCAGCCCTTTGATGAGCCGGCCGTCGATGTAGTACTCGCCAGTGTCGTAGTTGTCGAGTATTCCGAGTATGTTGAGGAGCGTAGACTTGCCGGAGCCGGAGGCGCCCATTATCGAAACGAACTCTCCCTTGTCGATGGAGAGATTGATTCCCTTGAGCACGTGCAGCGGCTGCCCGTTGTCGTAGGTTTTGTTGATGTCCCTGAGTTCTATAAGCATGGCAGCAGTTCATTGCAAAAAACACTCCAAGGAGCAGGGGGGCAGACAAATGAGTCCTTTAGAACAGCGTCGGCTCTTCGAATATCAGTTCTATGGGTTCGTCGGCAGTCTCGGGGATGCGTATCTCCTTGCCGCGGATGTCTTCGGCGGGCTTTTCTGCGGCAGGGTT
>CAMOGR010000103.1 GCA_946614205.1 uncultured Bacteroidales bacterium
CTGTGCGGAAGCTGTCTCTTCGGCGGGAGACTCGGCGGCTTTCTTTTTGCGGCCGCGCTTTGCAGGAGCCTTGGGCTCTTCTTTTGCCGGAACTTCTTCGGCCTTGGGCTCTGCTGCCGGTTTTTCTGCCTGGACCTGCTGTGAGGGGACGGGAGCCTTTTCCTTTGCGGGACGGCCCCTTCTGCTCTTGGGCTTTGCTTCTGCCGTCACGTTCCCGGCGTCACCGGCCTCCTGAGGTTTCTCTTCTACGGGCTTGGGCTCCGGAGTCTTGTTTTTGCGGGGGCGGCCCCTGCGGGGCTTTTCCGGTATGGGTTTGAGAGATTCGGCCTTGGCCTCGGCGTCGAGTACCGCATAGCCCAAATCCTCCGTCGATGTATGCTTGTTGAACTTGATATTGAGCTCTTTTGCCAGCGCCTCGAGCTGTTCCCGGCTCATTGCACTGAGCTCTGCGAGTTTATGTGTCATGTTGAAAATAAGGGAGAAGTGTTTAGTTGAACGTGCAAATATAAGAATTATTTCTTAATTTCGCGATATGAAAAAAATATTGCTGATTGTTCTCCGGGCCTTCGCCGCAGTGCTGCTTCTTGCCGCCGCGGTGATAACAATATTTTCCGTCTCTCCGATATACAGATTCTCCAAGCCCAAGCCATTTTCCGGCCCCGACATTTACAATCCTTACCAGGGAATATCCGGCAGCTGGAAGCGCGCCAGCTTCCACACCCATACCAAGGTGGACAACATTCTCAACGAATGCCCCGAATACCCCGACAAGGTCTTGTCCGATTACCGCAAGCTCGGGTACGACATCGTGACCTTCTCAAACCACAACCTGCTTACGCCGCATCCAACGGACAGCACCCTGCAGGTCGACGTCTACGAGCACGGCTACAGCATCTCAAAGTTCCACAAGCTCGTGTTCAATCCGGGCCGGATGCACCTGTTCGACCACATCCTGCCCGTCCTGGCTTCCCAGAAGCAGTGGCAGTACGATTACCTGGGGCGCGACGCCGACTTCGTGATGATGAATCACCCCGACCGCACGCTCTTCACGACGTCCCGCACCATGCGCCTGCTCACCGGTTACCGTTTCATTGAAGGCGAGTGCGGCTACGACACGGGGCTCATACACTGGGACGAGGGATTGAGCGCCGGGCATTATTCCTATAACCTGCTGTCCGACGATTGTCACGATACGGGCAATCACCGCAAGGTGGCGCGCCGCTGCACGTGGATCGACACCCCGGGTGCGCGTTATGAGGACATAGCCCCTGCTCTCGGCGCAGGGCGCTTCTATTCCATGCGCATCCCTGATTTCGGCGACGGCGACTGGCAGGTCAAGTACAGGGAGAACGCCAATCTGCCGTCCATCAAGGATATAGGCGTCCGTTCGGATACCTTGTTCATCTCCCTTTCTGCTCCGGCCCGCATAGTGGCGACAGGACAGGACCGCTCTGTCCTTGCCGAGACCACCGGTACGGAAATGACCTATGTGATGCGCGCCGGGGATCCGTACGTACGCTTTACCGCATACTTCGACAACGGCGTCAACATTTATTCCAATGCCTTCGCCCGTTACAATGCTCGCATAAGCGACTCGCCCTATGTGGTGAGTCCGCACAAGGTCAACGTTGCGCTGACGGTTTTATTCAACCTGGGGCTCCTGGGACTGCTGCTCCTCGAGCTCGCCTGCCTGAAGTTTGTCTTGACGCACAAAAAAAAGAAATCCAGGCCTACGGTAGAGCAGCTCCGCTTCCGGGGCATCGTTCCTTAGCCTTTCGGCGTTCCCCGGCTCGTCTTTCAGCACGAAGTAGCAGGGCTTGTCGATAGGGCCCCTGCACAGCCATTCGAAGTCGTCGCAGCTGTTCTGCGGCTGCCTGAGCGTATAGAAATACTGCGCGTAGCTCTTGAAATAGGCAGGCTGCACATAGCAGTCCTCTCCCTGCCGCTGGACGTAAAAGTCTACGGCAGACGCCTGGCTGTACTTTTCCACCTCCGGCACTGCGCAGATGATGGCGGTAAGGGCGAAGGTGAGGTGGGCGAATGCGAGCGGGACGAAAGCCCGCATCGAGGGACGGCGGCGGAAGGCCAGGCAGAACCATACCGTACCTGCAATCAGTATCAGTCCGACGAAAGGCTCGAATCCGTGCCACTGGCTGCTCGCTTCCATGCAGCTTACGGCGAACGGGTCCTTGACCAGCGGGATTATGCGCTCCTTGAAAGAATCGAAAAGGGTAAGCGCCGTGAGCACGATGCCGAAACCGCTGGCGAATACTGTCAGCAGGATTCTCTGCCAGCGCCTCAGGACAAGGCTTCCGTCCAGCATGCGCGAAACGGCCCAGGCCGCAATGAAGGTGATGGGGAAGTAGCAGAAAGACGAATAATGGACGATCTTGGTGCGGACGATCGTAAACAGGATGAGCACTACCCAGAACGAAACGCACATCCATTGAAGGAGCCCTCTCGTACGCTCGTCTGGCTCCGATGCAGCCGCTCCTTTCCTGAAAGCCGACAGGGCGAAGACCGAGGCCGGCGTCACGCCAATTAGAAGAATGACGAAATGGTACAGAAGGAATCCTCCGTGACCGGCGTCCTTTGTCTCGAACAGGCGTATCTGGTACAGGATGAAATCCTCGATTACGTCAGCGTGCCCGGATAACGCGAGGGCGATGAACCACGACCCTCCGACCAGAAAGAAGAGTACGAAAAACACGGCGACGTCCCTCCAACTGAAGGCAAATCGGAAACGCTTGATTATCAGCCAAACGCCGGCCGTAAGACAGAAAATCAGGAAACCTACCGGCCCTTTGGTCATTACCGCAAGGCCATTGAAAATGCCGCTGAGTGCCGCATGCCTTGGACGGAGCGGCCCGGCGGACGGGTCGGCATATCTGGAGAAGAAGTAAATCGCAAGGAAGATGAAGAGGTTGAACCAGGGGTCGATTATTCCCGACTTGAAGTAAAAGAAAGGCAGGAACGATATGCAGTACAGCAGGGCCCACAGTATGCCCAGGCGCTCGCCCCCGGTTTTCCTGCCTATGTTGAACAGTACCAGCAGGGTAAGTATTCCGGCGATGGTGTTGGGGAAGCGGGCTGCGAATTCTCCGACGCCGAACAGCTTCATGCTCAGTGCCTGCATCCAGATGAACAGGGGAGGCTTCTCCCAGAAGGATTCGAAGTTTATCCTGACGTTGAACCAGTCACCGGTGACGAGCATTTCGCGGGCGGATTCAGCGAAGTTGATTTCATCCCAGTCGAACAGTCTTACGCCGCCTATTCCGGGAATGAACAGGAGCGCACCTGCTACCGCAATCAGCAGGTTGATCAGCACGGAGCGTTTCATTTGCGGAAGAGTATGAATTTCTTTGCGTTGAAGTTCCAGAGGAAAACCAGCATGCTGGCTATGAGCTTGGCGAGCAGGTAGAAAAGGCCGAGAGTGTCTGCGAGAATCCACATGAGAAGTTCCGTGAGGCCGAGGCCTACGAGGCCTATGCTCAGGAATATGAGGGCTTCCACGGTTTTGCTCTTGAAGTGCCTGGAATCAAATACCCAGTGGGTGCTGAGGATGTATGTGACAAGCAGGCCGGCGAGGAAGGCTATGGCCGTCCATACCAGCAGCAAATCTTCCCCGAAGACCTCGGTGAGTATGGTCAGTATGAGGAAATCGACGATAGTTGCGCTGAAACCGGAAATGCCGTAGCGCATCAGCTGTATCCAAAGGTTGCCGGTGTGCTCCTTGAACAGGGACCGAATGCTCTTCTTGCTCATCTGGGCGGGAACAGTTTGGAGCGCAGCAGATGCCACTTGCACAAGCGGTAGGTAAGCGAAACCCTGAGCACGCCAAGCCCGTAGACGGTGCTTCGGGCGAGATTGATGGACGAAGCCTCGGGAAAATACTTTGTGGGGCAGGTGACTTCTCCGATATGGAAACCCGCCCAGAATATCTGGGCAGCCATTTCGTTGTCGAAGATAAAGTCGTCCGAGCAGCGCTCGAAGTCGACAGCCCTAAGGACGTCGGCGCTGAAAGCGCGGTATCCGGTGTGGTATTCGGAGAGTTTCTCTCCGAGCAGTATGTTCTGGGTGAAGGTCAGGAACCGGTTTGATACGTACTTGACAAGCGGCATCCCTCCCCGCAGCGCCCCGCCCCCGAGAATACGGGAGCCGAAAACCACCGGATAGACTCCGTTTGCAATGATGTAAGCCATCGATTCTATGAGCTTCGGGGTGTACTGGTAATCGGGGTGGAGCATGATGACGATGTCGGCTCCAAGCTCCAGTGCCCGCTTGTAGCAGGTCTTCTGGTTGGCTCCGTATCCCTTGTTCTCGGGATGTACGAGAACCTCCGCAATGCCGAGCTCGCGCGCTGCCGCAACGGTGCCGTCGCTGCTGTGGTCGTCGGTGAGTATCACCTCGTCGACGATGTCCATGGGGACCTCGTCAAGCGTGAGGCGCAGCGTTTTTTCCGCATTGTATGCGGGCATCACCACTATTATCTTCTTCCCGTGTATCATGTCAGTTGTCCCAGTAACTGCTGCTCTTCTTGAGCTGGAGGATGTCTGCAAGCGCGGCAGCGTTGGCTGCAATGCGGAACTGGTAGGATGCCCAGGTGCCCGTAGGTACCCAGGACACGGAGATGTTGAAGCAGTGCAGGTCGTATGTGAAGCTGAACTGCGTCGTCGTCAGTTTCATTGCCTGAAGGTCGAATCCGGAACTGGCGTTGATGCTCAGTCGCGGAGTAAGCTTGATGTTGCCGCTGGCCTGCAGCGTCTGGGTTATGTTGTTGGTGCTGCTGAGCACTCCCTCTTCGTCCATGGTGTACCGTTTGCTGCAGCTGAAGGAGTAGCTGAGGTTGAGCGACCAGGGTACGTCGGGATTGGTGTAGTAGAGCCAGCCTCCGGGAATGTACTCGCCGGTAACGGGGTGGGTGAAATACCGCTGGTAGTAGCTTGCCGCGCCGTTTATCGTTGAACCGTTTCCGCGGCCGTTGGGGTCCTTGTTGCCGTCGTTGCCGTTTATCTTGCCGTCTCCGGAGATGGAATAGGATGCCGAGGCCGATACGTTGCTGAGCCTGAGGAGTCCCTGTCCCTGGGTTACGGCGAACTTGGATATTCTCTTGCCTCCCGCTCCGATGGCGTAAGGGTCGAATCCGGCGTTGGCGCTGATGGTAATCTTGTTGAACAGGGACGTGGACATGGACAGGTTGACGTTGTTCATCTTGAGAGAGTCAGCCAGGAAATTGTATCCGGTGGTGATGTTCAACTGGTCTATGAGCTTGATTTTCTTGGTGCCGGTGCCGGTGGTGTCGGCGAAATCCCGTACCTTGGCCTCCAGGTTGTTGCCTATGGAGATGTTGGCCGTGGCGGACTTGCCCTTGCCCGGAGGAGCGTTGAGGCTGCCCTGGTAAATGTTGTAGTCGTAGGTCTTCTCGTTGCCGTTGATGTCTGTGTAAGTGAGTGTGCGGTAACCGTTTGCATAGGTGCCGAGCTCAGGCGACAGGTTCATGGAGACGGAAGGGGAGATGACGTGGCGTATTGCCTGCACCTTGCTGAAGTTCCCGAACTGGTACATTCCGTAGAGGCGGGTGCTCATGGCAACGGAGCCCGAATACCTCTGGGTGATGCCGAAGGTGTTGAACTGAGTGCTCGGCTGCTCCTCGACCTTGTCCGTCTCTGGATTGTAGGCGTATTCCTTCTTGCGGAACTGCCAGCTCATGGCGTAGGATACGGACGGGTTGACGTTGAGGTACTTGAGTATCTGGAAGTTGGGCAGACCGATGCTGAAGTTGTGGTTCATGCCGTTCTGGAACTTGTCCAGGAAGCCCTCCTGCCCGAATTCGGATGCCTTGAAGTTGATTTTGTTCTGCAGGCTGGTGTTGTATCCGATGGAGATTTTCTCGTAGAACCTTTCCTTGCCCACGCGGACCTTGCGCTTGAAGGGGTAAAAGGTGCTGACCGACAGTGTGATGTTAGGCAGGGTGAAGGCATAGGACGAGTCCCTGGAACTCTGGGAGTGCAGGGCGTTGACGCTGAGGTTGACCTTGCCGTTCCAGTTCTTGGCATAGGAAATGGACGATGAAATCTGGTTCTGCAGGGCCTCGTTTACGCTGCGGGAGTTGTATTTGTTGTTGCCCGGGGACGAGAAGTTCACCGAGGCGCTGAAAGACGTACCGGGGTGAGCCTTGGGGTCCTGCGAGTGGGACCATTTGACGGAGAAGTTGTCGAAGGCGTTGAAGTCCGGGGTCTCAGGCTCGCCGGTCTGGTCGTGGGAATAGGTGAAGCCGAAACTGCCGGTGAACTTGTATTTGACCATATACCGGGAGTTTACGTTCACCGCCCAGGAGCCCAGGGTGTAGTAGTCTCCGGTGAGAGACAGGTCGAGATAGTCGCCGAAGACGAAATACATTCCGGCATCCCGCATGTAGAAACCTCGGGCGTTCTCTTCTCCGAAATTCGGCATGAGGAGGCCGGTGGCCCTTTCCGGGCGCTTCGGAATGAATCCGAACGGCAGGCCGACAAAAGGCAGCTTGACATCTTCCACGACGAGGTAGGCGGGACCGAACACGGTCTTCTGCGAAGGCTTCGTCATGACCTTGGCGGCAGTGAGTGCCAGGTAGTAGTGCGGATTGTCCATGTCGCACACGGTGTATTTGCCCTCGGTCATGTTGATGCTCTGGTCGGGCATCATCTTGACCTTTCCGCCGTGCATTATGGCGTTGTCCTCGTTGGTAATTATGTTCTTGATGGAGGATTTCTTGGTGTTGAAATTGTATTTCACCTCGTCCATGTTGTAGGTCTTGCCCTTCTGGGTCATGACCGGACGGCCGATCCACTCGTCCTTCAGGGAATCGTATACTCCCTTCGCGAACACGGTGCCGGTGTTCATGTCGTACTGCATGTAGGCGGCGGTGAGCTTCATGTCCTGATACTCGACGGACACGTCCCCGTAATAGTAGATGAGCCTGTGGCCGTCGGAGAACACTTCTACGATGGAGTCCTTGGCTGCGGAAAATGCAGGAACCTCAAGCGAACTCTTGCTGCGGAGTTCCGCGGAGTCGCGGCGGTGTATGGAATCGGCGACGTGAATGGAATCGCGGCGGGCGAGCGCGGCCGAGTCGAGCTCGACCTTGCGTACCGTCTTTGGTACGGCACTGCTGAAAACCTGTCTGGGACCTCTCCGGCCGACCGTCTGGGCGTCCAGAGTGGCAAAGGACAGGAGCAGCAGGAGCCCCGCGTAAACCAATCGCCTGAATGTGTTCAATTTAATATTTTTTTTATTAAATTTGCAATCTACAAAAGTAACACTATTTTTTGAAACGCGCAATTTACTTGCTCCTTGCCGCCCTTCTGACGGCTATTCCGGCAGGAGCGCAGAACTTCAGCCTGTCGACTGTCGTGATTGACCCTGGTCACGGCGGTACAGACCCGGGCGCCGTCAGTCGAGACGGCAAAAATTACGAAAAGTCATTCACTCTCGACATCGCAAAAAAGCTAGCCGGGAAAATCAAGGCCGAATGTCCGGGGGTAAAGGCCATCCTCACCCGCGACAGGGACAGGAGCGTTGCTCTCAATGACCGTGCCGCAATTGCGAACCGGGCGGGAGCCGACCTGTTTATTTCCATCCATATCAACTCTGCGGCCTCGACTTCACCCAACGGCTATTCCGTTCACGTGCTCGGCAAATCGTCCAACAAGAACCGCGACCTCTTTGCGTACAACATGGACGTGTGCAAGCGTGAGAACTCCGTAATCCTGCTCGAAGACGACTATTCCACGACTTACCAGGGCTTCGACCCGTCCGACCCGGAGTCGTTCATCTTCCTGCAGCTCATGCAGAATTCCAATCTGGAGCAGAGCCTCTCTTTTGCCGAAATCGTAGCCGACAATCTCAAGGGCGGCCCGATTCCGACCGGGCGCGGTATCTGGCAGGACCCTTTCCTGGTCCTATGGCGTACGGCCATGCCTGCCGTTCTCATAGAACTTGGGTTCATATCCAATTCTTCCGACCTCAAAGTCCTCTGCAACGAGGATGACAGGGACAAGATTGCCTCCCGCCTGTGCAAGGCGTTCAAGAAATACAAGGATCTTTACGACGGCACCATGGTGCTGGACGGCGGACATTCCGGGACCGAGGTAAAGAAAGAGCCCGAGGTCAAGAAGGAACCCGAAGTCAAAAAAGAGCCCGAGGTCAAGAAGGAGCCTGAAGTAAAAAAGGAACCGGAGGTTAAAAAGGAGCCCGAAGTGAAGAAAGAGCCGGAAGCAAAGAAGGAGCCGGCTAAGGATTCCGGCGGGCAGGCTGCCGGGAAGGAGGGCGTGCGCTACGGAGTCCAGATATTCGCCGGGGCCAACCTTCTCAAGTCGTCCGACAAGGCCTTCTTGGGGTATACTCCTTTTATTTATAACAACGGCAAGGTTTACAAATACATAATAGGAGTCGAGGAATCCATCGAGCTCACCCGGGAACATCTTCCTCTTATCAGAAAAAAATATCCTGAAGCATTTTTGGTAAAAATTGACGGCGATACTGTTTCCATTACGAAATAGCAATTATTCCGATGTGGTTTTTTAGTGTTTCGAATATGCTATAGGGCATATTTTCCCGAAAATGCTTAAAATGGAAAAAGTCTAATTTAAAAATATAATGAATTATACGCATTTATGTTTTATGCGTTCCTGTAATATGCTGATAATTAGGTTTTTATAAATTAAGCGTTTCCGATTTCCATCCTCATTATTTAGGAGATAAAAACTAAAAAAACAATACCAAAAAGATTTTTTTTTAACTTTTTTTTCAACCACTTTTGCATTCGCTCCTCCTTTTTCGGCGGGGCGTTTGCTGTCAAATGAACGATAACGAAAGACATATCAGCGTCTGGAACCATTTCCTCAAGATGGTAGCCGATATCGTGGAACCCCAGAAGTTCCAGAATTGGTTCACCAAGGTGCGTCCCGTGTCGCTGGTTGATTCCACCCTCACGGTGGAGGTCCCTTCCGACTTCGTTCGCGAGTATCTCGAGACTTTCTACCTGGACGTCATCAAAAAGACCCTCAAGAGGGTCATTGGTGCGGATGCCAAGCTCATATATCTGGTACGCGCAGTCCAGAGCCAGCCAGCGCTCAAGATACCGGCAGCACCGGGCACCATCCCCGTCAACCGTGAGGTCAGCATTCCCACTCCTCCCGTTGGGGCGCCCAGCCCGTTCGCCTATCCCGGACTGCAGAAGGTGCGTATCAACCCCAACCTCAATCCTGTCTATTGCTTCACCAACTTCATAGTGGGGGAGTGCAACAAGATGGGTTATACGGCAGGTACCGCCATTGCAGGCGCTCCGGGCAAGACGTCCTTCAATCCTTTGTTCATCTTCGGCGGCCCCGGTCTTGGCAAGACGCATCTGGCACAGGCCATAGGCATAGCCGTTCACGACCGTTTCCCCGAGCTTGTGGTGCGTTACCTCACCGGTCACGACTTCAAGATGCAGTTCGTCGATGCGGTCAACGTCAAGAACAAGCTCAACGACTTCCTCGCGCTTTACAAGAAGATAGACGTGCTTATAGTGGACGACATCCAGGATCTGCAGAGCCCCGGTGCCCAGAGTGCGTTCTTCAGCATATTCAACTACCTGCACCAGAGCGGCAAGCAGCTTATCTTCACCTCCGACCGCGCCCCTGTGGACCTGGAGAATTTCGAGGAGAGGCTTCTGTCCCGCTTCAAGTGGGGCCTGTCCGTGGAGTTGCTCCACCCCGACTACAACACCCGCCTGCAGATGCTTCAGGCTCTCTGCCGCAGGGAAGGGGTTGCAATCGGGCCCGAGGTGCTCGAGTATCTCGCAACCAATATCAAGACCAATTTCCGTGAACTCGAGGGTGCATTCCTGTCGGTAATGGCGTATGCGACGTCCAATCATGCCGAGAATTCCGTGGAACTTGCAGCCAAGGTGACGGAGAAGATAGTGAGCAATCCGGCCAGGGAACTGAGCATCGGCAAGGTGCAGTCGAGCGTCTGCGAATATTTCGGAATCAGCCCCGAGGACCTCGTTTCCCGTTCCCGCAAGCGCCAGATTGTCCAGGCAAGGCAGATTTCCATGTACCTCTGCCGTACCCTGCTTCCCAACTGCTCCCTTTCCACCATCGGAGCAGAGACCGGCGGCAAGGACCACGCCACCGTGCTGCACTCCTGCAATATCGTCAGCGATATGATGACCACCGACCGCGTATTCCGCAAATACGTGTCCGACCTCGAGTCCATGCTCTCTCCTGCAGAGTAATAACCTTTAACCACAACAATATGCAATCCGAGCGAGTTCTTGATATCTTCAAGGAGATTACAACCATTCCCCGCGAGTCCGGCCATGAAGGGCCGGTCACCGACTGGCTCTGCCGCTGGGCGCAGTCGCATTCCCTTTCCTTCAAACGCGATGAAATCGGCAATGTGCTGATTACGCGGCAGGCCGCACCCGGCAAGGAGTCCGTACCCACCGTAGTCCTTCAGGCACACCAGGATATGGTGTGCGAGAAAGTTGCCGGCTCGAAGCACGATTTCCGGAAGGACCCCATACCTTACGTCATAGAAGACGGATGGATGATTTCCAAGGAAACGACGCTCGGTGCCGACGACGGAATTGGAATAGCAGCCTGTCTGGCTCTTCTTGAGGACCCTGCACCTACCGGCAAGGTGGAATGCCTTTTCACCATTTCTGAAGAAACCGGCATGGACGGCGCCGAGGCGCTTCAGAGCGGCTTCTTTACCGGCAAGACCCTGATAAACCTCGATTCCGAGGACGAGGGGCAGCTCTTCATCGGCTGCGCCGGCGGTCTCAATACTAACATTCGCTTCCGCGTACGCCGCGAGGATGCTGTACGTGGCCGCAAATACGTGCGTCTCAACATCGGAGGCGGCATCGGCGGCCACAGCGGCGACGACATCAACAAGGGACGTGCAAATGCGGTCCAGCTCATGGCCCGCTTCCTTTATGGCGAGCTCGGACTGACGTTCCGCCTCGTGAGCATTGACGGCGGCGGCAAGCCCAACGCCATCGCCCGCGAGTGCAGCGCCGTGGTATGCGTGACCGACGCCGACAAGCTTGCAAAGGACTTTTCCGCTTTCGCGCAGGATGTGCGCGAAGAATTCCACGTCACTGACCCTGGTCTCGTGTTCACCGCGGAACCGGAAGCCAAAAAGCTTCAGCCCATGTCGCGCCCTGCAACGGAGCGTGTCGTCTGTTCGCTCTTCTCGGCTCCCCACGGAGTGCAGGCCATGAGCCAAGATATACCGGGCCTTGTCCAGACCTCCACCAACCTGGCGAGCGTGCGTACCCATGCCGACAAGGGTCTCGTGGAGATAGTCACGAGCCAGCGCAGTTCAGCGACCAGCGAGCGCCGCGCCATTGCAGCAAAGGTGCGCGCCTGCTTCGAAGGCTTTGGCGCGAAGGTTCGTCACATGTATGAGTATCCCGGGTGGAATCCCGACGTCAATTCGCCTATCCTGGCCCGCAGCGTCGAGTCGTACAGGCGCCTGTTCTCGCAGGAGCCGGAGGTCAAAGCCATTCATGCCGGCCTGGAGTGCGGTCTTTTCCTGCAGAAATTCCCCGGACTGGACATGATTTCCTTCGGTCCTACCCTCCGCGGAGTGCATGCTCCGGGAGAGAAGCTCGAGCTCGCATCCATGGACAAGTTCGTCGCGCTTCTTGACGATATCGTGCGTAATCTCAGTTAGCCATGCTTGTAGCCCCTTCGCTTCTGGCTGCGGATTTTCTGCACCTCGGTTCCGAACTCGACATGCTCAACGCGGCTGCCGACTGGATACACCTGGACGTGATGGACGGTACGCTTGTGCCCAACATCTCGTTCG
>CAMOGR010000104.1 GCA_946614205.1 uncultured Bacteroidales bacterium
TCGACGCCAACAGCACTTATAAGGACATCATGGTCAATTATGCCACTGCCAACTACGTCTCGCACTACTTCACAATCGGCAAGACCGACATCCAGGTGAGGACCAGCGGCTATGCCAAGTTTGCCGACGAAAAGCTCGACCAGCGTATCATCGACGGCGCCAGAGTGGATATCACCGGCATACTCTCAATCTACAACGGCTCCGCCCAGTTCTCCCTCGTCGACGAACCTTCCGTTTCCGTTAAAATCAACTGAAGATGAAAAGAGCACTCATATTTATCGCAACTTTGACTATGATGACAGCCTGCAACAGCAATCCCTTCATGCATGAATGGGACACCCCTTACGGCACGGCGCCGTTTTCCAAGATAAGCACTTCCGATTATCTTCCCGCCTTCAAGGCCGGTCTGGAGGAGCAGAAAAAGAACATAGAGGCAATAATAGCGTGCCCCGAGGCTCCGACTTTCGACAACACCATCCTGGCATACGAGCAGGCGAGCCCGATACTTGACCGTGTGAGCGGAGTCTTCTTCAATCTGTCCGAGAGCGATTCCACCCCCGAGATGCAGGCCATCGAGGAGGAGGTGATCCCCATGCTCACCGACGCCGAGAACGAGATTCTGATGAATCCCGATCTCTTCGCCCGCGTGAAGGCCGTCTATGACGGTTCGGCTTCGCTTACCCGTGAGCAGCAGATGGTTACGAAAAAGCTCTATCAGGCTTTCGAGCGCAACGGCGTGGGCCTCACAGGGGACGCCAAAGAGCGTTTCGCCCAGATAAACACCCGCCTTGCGAGCCTGAGCCAGAAATTCGGACAGAACCTGCTTGCCGAGAACAACGCCTTCAAGGACGCCACCGGCATCACTGTAAGCGAGTACTACGATTTCATGTCCTCCTGCCCCGACAGGGACAAGCGCGAACAGGTGTTCAAGGCCTACTCCAACCGCGGCAACAACGGGGGAGAGCACGACAACAACGCCATAGTGCTCGAGATACTCAAGCTCCGCGCCGAGATGGCGCAGCTGCTGGGCTATCCCAACTTTGCCGCCTACCAGCTTTCCGACAAGATGGCCGGCGACCCTGCGACCGTAGACAATTTCCTGCAGCCGATCATGGATGCCGCAATGCGTAAGGCGGCTCAGGAAAAAGCCGACATGGAAGCCCTCGCCGGACACGAAATCGAGGCGTGGGACTGGGGGTATTATGCCGAGAAGGTCCGTGCTCTGAAGTACGCCCTCGACGAGTCTCAGACCAAGCCTTACTTCCAGGCAGACAGCGTCATGAAGGGCGTATTCACGGCTGCGGAGCGTATCTACGGCATCAAAGTGGAAGAAGCTCCCGAGGTTGAGGTATATAATCCCGAGGTCAAGGCATACAAGCTTTCGGAACCCGACGGCAGCCTGATAGGCATATTCTACCGCGATTATTACGTCCGTTCCACAAAGAGGGGCGGCGCATGGATGAACAACTTCCGCGACCAGTACAATTACGGTTCCGACGTCCGTCCCGTCATAGTCAACGTGTGCAACTTCCCTGCACCCGCCGACGGACAGCCGTCACTCCTGACCGTGGACAATGTGCAGACAGCATTCCACGAATTCGGCCACGCCCTTCACGGCTTCCTCACCAAATGCCACTACAAGTCCGTCAGCGGCACTTCCGTGGCCCGCGACTTCGTGGAGATGTTCTCCCAGTTCAACGAGAACTTTGCCTTCGTGCCCGAAATACTTGCCGCCTACGCCAACGACTGCCGCACGGGCGAGCCCATCCCCGGCGAACTCGTCGGCAAGATCCGCAAGGCTCTCAAATTCAACCAGGGATTCATGACGGGCGAACTCTGCGCCGCCAGCATCCTCGACATGAAGTGGCATGAGCTCAGCGCTCAGCAGCTTGCCGCATTCGAGGGCCCCGACGACATCCGCGCCTTCGAAGATAAGGTCTGCAAGGAGATGGGCCTCTGCGATGAAATCATCCCGCGCTACCGCACCACCTACTTCAACCACATCTTCAACAGCGGTTACAGCGCCGGCTACTACAGCTACCTGTGGAGCGAGGTGCTCGATGTCGATGCATGGGAGAAGTTCGAAGCTGACGGAATCTTCAACAAGGCCACGGCCGACAGTTTCCGTGCGACCTTCCTCGAGAGGGGCGGAAGCGAAGAACCCATGACCCTCTTCCGCAGCTGGAGAGGCGCCGACCCCGATCCGGCAGCTCTCCTCCGCGCCCGCGGACTGGAATAAGCCCCTCACCGTCCGGCCCGGCTCACGCTGCCGCAAATTCCCCTGACTGCCGGTGCGGTACCGGCGCCAACCGACTTTGGTCCCTACGGACAGGAGGCTGGCGTCGGTACCGCACCGCAAGTCTTTATTTTCTGTGCAACCGTCACCAAGCCGTATCAAAAAAATCAGTATCTTTGCAAGATTTACAGAAACAAGCAATAATAGATATGGCAAAGAAAGTACTACTGATGATTCTTGACGGTTGGGGCGAAGGACGCCACGACCACAGCAACGCGATTTATACCCAGGGCGCGCCTTTTATCGACAGCCTCCGTGCAAAATACCCCTTCTCCCACCTGCAGGCATGCGGTGAATACGTAGGCCTTCCCGACGGGCAGATGGGCAACAGCGAAGTGGGGCACATGAACCTCGGTGCAGGTCGCGTCGTGTATCAGGATCTCGTAAAGGTCAACATGGCATGCCGCGGGCACGAACTCCTCAAGAACAAGGAGATCCGCGCCGCATACGATTACGTCAAGCAGTCCGGAAAGAAACTCCATTTCTTCGGCCTCTGCTCGCACGGCGGAGTCCATTCCTCCCTCAATCATCTTTATGAATTCCTCGCCGACGCCAGGAACGAGGGCATAGAGAACGTCTTCGTACACTGCTTCATGGACGGCCGCGACACCGATCCCCGCAGCGGCTATGGCTTCGTGAAGGAACTGGAAGAGAAGATGGCGCAGACTGTCGGCCGCATCGCCACCGTCTGCGGACGCTTCTACGCCATGGACCGCGACAAGCGCTGGAACCGCATCAAGGAGGCGTACGACATGCTGGTTGAGGGCAAGGGTGCCCGTTTTGCCAGCGCTCTCGAGGGCATACAGGCTTCCTACGACGCTGAGGTTACCGACGAATTCATCAAGCCCATCGTGATAGAGAAGGACGGCAAGCCCCTTGCAACCGTCGAGGAAGGCGACTGCGTGATTTTCTACAACTTCCGCAACGACCGCGCCCGCGAGCTCACGAGTGTGCTCACCCAGAATGACATGCCCGAGGAAGGCATGCATACCATCCCCCTGTACTATTGTACCCTCACTCCCTACGACGCTTCTTTCCAGGGGCTTCACATACTATTCCCCAAGGAAGAAGTCACCGACACCCTCGGCGAGACCGTTTCCCGCGCCGGTATGAGGCAGCTGCGCATAGCGGAGACCGAAAAATACGCACACGTGACCTTCTTCTTCAACGGCGGCCGCGAGACCCCGTTCGAGGGTGAAGACCGCATCCTCGTGAATTCTCCCAAAGTGGCCACTTATGACCTCCAGCCTGAAATGAGTGCCGTCGAGGTCACCGACCGTCTGTGCGAGGCCATACGCAGCGAGCGCAACGACCTCATCATCCTCAACTACGCCAACGGCGACATGGTGGGCCATACCGGAGTCTACAAGGCAATCTGCAACGCCGTGGGATGCATCGACGGCTGCGTCGAGACCACGGTCACATGCGCCCTCAATCACGGTTACACCGTACTGCTCACCGCAGACCACGGCAACGCCGACTATGCAGTTAACGAAGACGGCAGCCCCAACACTGCACACTCCCTCAACGAGGTGCAGTTCATCGTGATAGGCGCCGGTGACGAGGTCAAGACCGTGAAGGACGGAGCCCTCTGCAACGTGGCTCCCACCATCCTCAAACTCATGGGAATTCCTCAGCCCGAGGCCATGACAGCAGAGCCCCTCATCTGATGTACAGGCTGGAGCCTATCCTGCGCCCCATGGTGTGGGGCTCGGAACTGTGGGTGCTTTCGGGTTACCCGGAGCGCCTGTCGGTGGTCGCGGACGGTCCCTGCAAGGGCATGAGCATCAATGAATTGGTAGCGCAGCAGGGGGAGCACCTGCTCGGACGGGAGAACTACCGCCGCTTCGGCGACGAGTTCCCGCTGCTTGTAAAGTTTCTGGACGTACATGAGCCCCTGAGCATACAGGTCCATCCTTCCGAGGAACTGGCCCAGAAGCGCTGCGGCCAGCACGGCAAGAACGAGATGTGGTACGTCATCCGGGCCCGCGAAGGAGCGGAACTGCTGTCTGGCCTGTCCCGAAGCATCACTCCCGACGAATACGTCCGCAGGGTGTCCGACCATACGCTGGTCGATGTCATCGCGCATCATTCCATCCGCGAGGGCGACGTGTTCTTTATACCGACAGGGCGTATACATGCCCTGCTTCCGGGGAGCTACATCGCTGAAATACAGCAGACTTCGGACATGACATACCGTCTGTACGATTACAACCGTCCCGGACTCGACGGCCGTCTGCGCGAGCTGCATACCGAGCTCGCCAAGGATGCCATAGACTATCACGTCTATCCCGAATACCGTACGCTGTACGAGCATCGCACCGGCGCCGAAGTTCCCCTGGTTCACTGCGATTATTTCAGCACATCGCTCCTTGACCTTGACGCCCCCTTCACCCTGGACCTCGGTTCTCTCGACAGTTTCGTGGTCCTCATGAACGTAGGAGGCTCCGGCACGGTCCGCTGCGGCAGCGATTCATCCACCCTCGGTTCCGACGGCTGCCTGCTCGTTCCGGCAGATGCCCGTAGTGTAGAGTTTATTCCCGACAGAGGGCTGAAGGTCCTCGTTGCATACATCTGAAATTTATGAAGCGAAGAAGCAAAAAGGGCGAGCCCTCCGGAAGAAAGAAAAACACCGGCCGCAAACCGGTGCAGCAGTATGTAGGAAAGGTACAGATGACCCGCGACGGATTCATATTCGTCGTGATTGAAGGCCAGGACGAAGACGTCTACGTGAAGGCGGCAAAGACCCGTCACGCCCTCAACGGCGATATCGTAAGGGTTGCCGTCAGCCGGCAGTCTTCAGGCAAACGCCGCGAAGGCGAGGTCGTCGAGATTCTCGAGCGAAGCAAGGCTCCGTTCGTGGGATATATGCATTTCGTAGGCGCGCAGGGCTGGGTGCTCATGCAGAGCAAGTTCATGCCCTACGACATCGAGGTCGACGCCGAGCAGGCACGCGCCATCGGAGCGCAGGTCGGCATGAAAGTCTCCGCAGTGGTGGACCGCTGGGAGCGCAAGGACCTCTCTCCCAAGGGACATGTGGTCGACGTGCTCGGAGTCCCCGGCGACAACGATACGGAGATGCACGCCATACTTGCGGAATTCAACCTGCCGTACAAGTTCAGCTCCGAGGTCGAGAATGCCGCCGACAAGATTCCCGACGACATCACTCCCGCAGACCTCAAAGGACGTAAGGACTTCCGCGACACGCTCACCTTCACCATAGACCCCTCGGACGCCAAGGATTTCGACGACGCCCTGTCTTTCAGGAAGTTGCAGAACGGCAACTACGAGGTCGGCGTACATATAGCCGACGTCTCGTACTACGTGCGCCCCGGCACTGCCGTGGACGCCGAGGCCCGCGAGAGGGGAACGTCCGTGTACCTTGTGGACCGCACCGTCCCCATGCTTCCCGAGAAGCTTTGCAACAAGCTGTGTTCCCTTCGTCAGGACGAGGACAAGCTCACGTTCTCCGCAGTTTTCGAAATAGGCCCGAAGGGGGCAGTAAAGTCCCGCTGGATAGGCCGTACGGTCATTCGTTCCGACCGGCGCATGGATTACGACCAGGCCCAGCAGATTATCGACAATCCTCCCACGGAGCCTACCGCGCTTGAAGACGCCGTCCTGACGCTCAACCGCCTTGCCAGGATTCTGCGTTCAGCCCGCTTCAAGGCGGGAGCCATCAACTTTGACCGCCCCGAGATGAAGGTTGAGGTGGATGATTCCGGCAAGCCCGTGCGCGTCTACCAGAAGATTGCCCGCGAGTCCAACAACCTCATCGAGGAGTTCATGCTTCTCGCCAACCGCACCGTGGCTGAATTCGTGGCGACGGGAGGCAAACTCAACGGCGTCGCCATGAAGAACGCCAAGACCTTCGTCTACCGTGTCCACGACGAGCCAAATTATGAGAAACTGGAGGGCCTGCGCGGCTTTGCCGCAGGATTCGGCTACAAGATGAAGGCTGCAGAGAACGGCCCGGGAGCGGCTTCCTCGCTGCGCGAGCTGCTCAGCGCCTCGCTTGGGAAACCCGAACACGGGGCCTTTGAGAACATCGCCCTGCGCTCCATGGCCAAGGCCGTATACAGTACCGACAATATCGGCCACTACGGTCTGGCGTTCCGCTTCTACACCCACTTCACCTCTCCCATCAGGCGTTATCCCGACCTCATGGTCCACCGCCTGCTTACCCGCTATCTGGCCAACGGGGACTCCGTGGAGAAGAACCGTTACGAGGCCGAATGCGAACATGCGTCCGCCCGCGAGCAGGTTGCCGCCGATGCCGAGCGCACCAGCGTCAAATACAAGCTCGTGGAATTCATGCAGGACAAGGTGGGCCTCGAGTTCGACGGCGCAGTGTCGGGCATTACCGAATGGAGCATGTATGTCGAGCTGGACGAAACCCACATCGAGGGCATGGTAGCCCTTCGGGAAATGAAGTCCGATTTCTACGAGTTCGACGAGGGACACTACCGTCTGGTGGGCCGGAGGACCCGCAAGGAATTCCGCCTCGGCGACCGCGTACGCATCCGCGTTGCTGCCGCCAATCTGGAGCAGAGACTGCTGGACTTTGAACTGATAGAGCCCGAGACGGCAAGCTCCGATTACGGTCAGTCCGCCCTTGAGGACGCGACGCAGAAGCCTTACCGCGCTCCGCTTCCCCGCGGCCACAGGAAGACCGGCGGGAACAGCCACGGCAAGCCTTTCGGCAAATCCCGCAGTAAAAAACGTAAATAATTCCCTTCGGGGTGCTGCCGACGTGCGGATTTTTGACCCGTTGGCAGCAAATAAGCCTTAAACTGCCGCCAACGTGACGAAAAAACGCACGTTGGCGGCAGTTTCTTACTGTCCGGAAGGTACCCAGAGGAAAACCTTGTCGCCTCGCCTGACGTGCTCGCCGGATTCTCCGGCCGGTATGGCGACCGAGCAGCGTGACCCCTTCGGAGCGAGGTCGCATGGCTCGAGGTTGAGGCGCATGTCGTCTACGGTAAGCTGAGTCACTCCGCTGGTGGGACCGATGACCATTATGTCGTCGCCCTTGTGCAGCTCGGCGGCCTCCACTGCGATTTCGGCCACTCCTATGCGGTCGAACCAGTTGCTGATTTTCCCGAGGTATACCTTGCGCCTGGTGGCCTGGGAGCCGTAAACAGAGCTCCATTCGCCAAGGCGGGCGCCCTGGTAATATCCGTCCCAGAATCCGCGGTTGAACACTTCGCCGAGGGACTTCTTGAGGCTTGAGGCAAGCTCGCCGGAGAAAGTGCCGTCGCAGATTGCGTCCGCGGCCTGTCTGTAGCAGCTGGCGCAGCGGCCTACGTATTCGGCGCTTCTCGCACGTCCTTCTATCTTGAATACCCGTACGCCGCACTCCACCATCTTGTCCATGAACTCGATGGTACACAGGTCTTTGGGTGACATGATGTATTCGTTGTCGACGTTCAGCGAGTAACCCGTCTCGGTGTCGGTGACTTCGTAGGAACGGCGGCAGACCTGCATGCAGGCGCCCCTGTTGGCGGAGGCTCCGTATTCGTGGAGGCTCAGGTAACATTTGCCGCTGACTGCCATGCACAGGGCACCGTGTGCGAACATCTCAATGCGGACTTTCTCTCCGGAAGGACCGCAGATGTTCTCCCTCCCGATGGCTTCGTGTATTTCGCGCACCTGGTCGAGGGTGAGTTCCCTGGCGAGTACGACGACATCGGCCCAGCGGGCGTAGAAGCGCAGTGCTTCGACGTTGGAGATGTTGAGCTGAGTGGAGGCGTGGACTTCGAGCCCTTTGCTGCGTGCGTATTCCATCGCGGCGACGTCTGACGCTATTATGGCGTCGACGCCGGCCTGGCGTGCCGCATCGAGGGCCTCCCGCATGGCGGGAAGGTCCTGCTGGTATAGTATGATGTTGAGGGTGAGGTACGTGCGAACGCCGGCTGCGCGGCAGATGCGCACCACCTCGCCAAGGTCTTCCGGGGCGAAGTTGGAGGCGCTGCGTGAGCGCATGTTCAGGCGGCCTACGCCGAAGTATACGGAGTTCGCTCCTCCCTGAATGGCTGCCTGCAAACAGGAGAAATCCCCCGCAGGTGCCATTATTTCAAGCGATAATGGCGCCGGACCATCCCCCTGCACCCCCAGGGGACGGGGCTCCGATATTCTGTCAGTCAGTGTGGTCATGCCGAGATGCTAAAACTGAAAGTCTTTCGCCTTTCTCAGGGCTTCGGCGAGCTGGGCGTCGTTGCGGACGCGGACTTTTACGCCGTCTGCCTGGTAGTAGTAGCGTATGACTATCTCTTCTTCGATGAAAGGTACGATTTCGCTCTTCTTGAGGCGCAGGAACGTGGCCTTGTCCATGTCGAGTGCCTTCCCGAGAGCTTCGAGCTCGGGAGTCATGGCTTCCGTCAGGCCGTCCTTCTCCAGCTCCTTCTTCACGAAGTCGAAGTAGGTGCGGGCCGAACTGCGGTAGTCGAAGGTCTTGCCCTCGGCAAAGGCGATGAAGTCTTCGTAGTCCTCGTCGGACAGGAAGAATTCTTCCGTCGCGGGGATGCTGCGGTGCTTGCGTACATACTCAAGCGCGTACTGCTCCACCACCCCGTTCATCACGAGTGAATAGGTGAGCCGGCTGTATTCGTGAGGCTCGACGGTGATGTCGGGTGTAATGCCTCCGCCGTCACGGACCGACCTCCCCATTGCCGTCTTGAATTCGTGGGTGAGGGAGTCGGGGATGTGCCCCACGGAGCCGTCTTCTTTCCTGTGGGAGTAGTCGATTGCCTGGACGCAGCGGCCGCTGGGGGTGTAATATTTGGCCGTCGTAATCTTGAGCTGGCCGTTGTAGGGCATGGGGCGGATGCTCTGCACGAGCCCCTTGCCGAAGGTGCGGGTGCCGATGATGACGGCCCTGTCCATGTCCTGAAGGGCGCCGGCTACGATTTCAGACGCCGAAGCGCTTCCGGAGTCGACCATCACTATGAGGGGCAGGGAAGTGTCCACCGGGTCCTTCGTGGTGCGGTAGGCGTAGGAGGAGCCCTCCTCGCGGCCCCGTGCTGTTACGACCAGAGAGCCCTTCGGCACGAAGGCGGATACGATGTCCACCGCCTCGCCGAGGATACCGCCTCCGTTGCCGCGAAGGTCGAGGACGAGAGTATCCATCCGGGCGCCG
The DNA here is from genome assembly GCA_946614205.1 of uncultured Bacteroidales bacterium. The sequence goes on from CAMOGR010000104.1 coordinate 9,435, forward strand.
CTGCGCATCTGCTTCACTATCTTGCGTATCTGGTCGCCCACGCCTTCGGTGAATCCGGTCTGGAGGATGTAGCCGGTGCGGGGAGTTATCATCCCGTAATATTCGATGTCGGGGAGGTGGATGGACTGACGGGTTATCACGATGTCCTTGATCTCGCCCGTCCACACTTTCTTGAGCCTGAACCTGACCTTGGTGCCGGGTACGCCGCGCATCTTCTCGCTGCTCTGCTGGCTGCTCAGGCCCGCTACGCTCTCGCCGTCAATGGTGAGAATCTCGTCTCCGCACTGCAGGCCCGCCTTCGCGGCGGGGGAGTCCTTGTAGGGCTCGTTGATAATCACGTTCCCCTGGGGGTCGGGCTTGTAGATTACGGCGCCTATGCCTCCGTAGGTCTTGTTGATCATCATCCGCAGGTCTTCGTTCTCTTCCTCCGGTATGTATACGGTGTACGGGTCGAGCTCGGAGAGCATGGCGTCCACGGCCGCCCTTTCGATGCGGTCCACCGGAAGGGAGTCTACGTACGAGCGATTGAGTTCCTTGAGTATCGAGCTGTGGATTTCAGTCCATTTGCCGAGTTTGAAACCTTTTGTCTGCGCAGGAGCGGACAGGCACGCCGCCAGCAGCGCAATAGCTATAAGTGTTCTTTTCATACTTCAATGTTGTCCTTCAACCACCGTGCCATCTCTCTCAGGGCTTTCCCCCGGTGGGAAATGGCGTTCTTGACTCCTTCCGGCAGCTCCGCCACGCTGCAGTCCGGGTATTCGTCGGCGATGAATACCGGGTCGTAGCCGAAGCCGCCGCTGCCGCTGCGGCCAGTTGCGATGCGGCCCTCGAGCGTGCCTTCGAAGAAGTGCTCTTCTCCGTTGACAATCAGCGTGATTACGCTGCGGAAACGGGCGCTTCGGCTCTCGCCAGGGTGCTTCTCAAGCTCCCGGAGCAGGGCGTCAATGTTGGCGCCGAAGTCATGGTCCGGCGGCTCGGGAAGGCCG
>CAMOGR010000105.1 GCA_946614205.1 uncultured Bacteroidales bacterium
CCCGCCTGGATGACGTCTCCAAGCAGGGTACCACTCTTTCGGTCCCCGATTCCCTCCTGAAGTTCGACTATCATTTCGATTACTCGGTCTTCGATTCCCCGTACAAGGGAGCGTACGAGTTCTCGCCCTATTCAGTCACCATTACTCCGGACCCCAGGAAGTACGACGGCCGCAAGCTGTATTTAAGCGCGGGAGCCGGCTACACCCTTCGTCCCGAGCTCGATGTCGTATGGGCGGCCGTAGACCAGAAGCGCTTCGCCCTCAACGTGTTCGGCTCCGCCAAGGGCTTCCTTGGCAATTATTACCATATACTGAACAAGTCGTTCGAGCTTACCCGTGACACCCAGTATCCCGGATACGATTTCGGTACTGCGGCAGGCCTTGACGCCCGCTTCAGCCTGGGCCGCGTAGGCTTCCATGCCGAGGCCGGATACGACGGCGTGTATACCCGTCACCAGGTTTACCATACCGACAACTGCCACGCACCGTACGCGCAGCTGCGTTTCGGTTACGACAGCAGGGAAGTCTTCGCCTTCGGCGGCGGAGTGCGCTACCGTTACGTATACGACTGGCTCAACGGCTCCACGCCTGTGTACGACCACGAGGTGCTTGCGGACATTACCGTGTCGGCCCACCCCTCGAGCGAATATCGCATCAACACCGATTTCACCTTGGCGGCCAACGGGTTCTACACCGCCGGAAACGTTCATCCCCACCTCATTTTCCAGCTTGGCGCCTTCGACATCGACGCCGGTTTCCGTGCAGGCTGGGTGCCCGGCAAGTTCAGCATGAGTCCTGACATCAAGGCCTCCATGCACCTGTTCAACGACTACCTCAAGGTATACGCCGGCGCCCAGGGCCAGGACCACTACAAGATGTACTGGGAGTATAAGAACTACGCACACCACTACTACATAAATTACTGCGAACCGCGTCCCGTGCGCGAAATCGCCGACCTGTACCTCGGGGTTGACGGTCACGCAGACGTCGGCCTCCAGTACGACGTTAAGGCCGGCTACCGCTTCCTTCAGGACGCACCTTTCTGGGCCGTGGACGACCGTGGCTTTGAGACGCTTGCATTCCAGGAGTGCGGCATGTTCCACGCCGACATCGCCGTCAGCTGGGCCTCCGAGCGCTTCAACCTCGACGGCGGCGTCCATCTGGTGAAGGTCACCGACGGCGTTCCCGCCAGAGTGTTCGAGCCGTCCCTCGTTACAGGTACGCTCAAGGGCACATACAACTGGATGAAGCGCATTTATGCCGGTCTTTCAGTGGATATGGCGACCAACCGCGAAGCTCTCGTTGATTTGGAAGGCGTTAACATGACCCGCATCATTCCCGGTTATGTCAACCTCGGCCTGTGGGGCGAGTACCGCCTGAACCGCCGCCTGAGCTTCTGGCTCAAGGGATACAACCTTCTCGGTCAGGAAATACGCATCAGCCCCATCTACAGCGAGGTCGGACGTTCCGTCACCGTGGGTGTAACATTCAATATCTGATAAAAAATTAGTAAATTTGCAGGTTATTTGCACAAACACAGAATATGATTGACCAGGAAGAGATGAAGCAGGCGGAAGAACAGTATTCCGCGAACAGCATACAAGTACTCGAAGGACTTGAGGCGGTCCGTAAACGCCCCTCCATGTATATAGGCGACGTATCCGAAAGAGGTCTTCACCACCTCGTATACGAGGTCGTCGACAACAGTATAGACGAGGCCATGGCAGGCTACTGCGACACCATTGACGTGCGTATCCTCCAGGGCAACTCCATCCGCGTGAGCGACAACGGCCGAGGCATCCCTACCGGCATGCACGAGAAGGAGCACCGCTCCGCGCTCGAGGTCGTCCTTACCGTGCTCCACGCCGGCGGCAAGTTCAGCAAAGACAGCTACAAGGTTTCCGGAGGTCTCCACGGCGTGGGCGTATCCTGCGTCAACGCTCTCTCCGACAGCCTTACCGCAGAAATCCACCGCGAGGGCAAGATATTCGTGCAGCACTATTCTAAAGGCAAGCCTCTCGGCCCGGTATCCGTTACCGGAGAAACGTCCGACACCGGCACCACGATATTCTTCCACCCCGACCCGGAAATCTTCACCCAGACTACGGTCTACCGTTACGACACCCTTGCGGCGCGCCTGCGTGAGCTTGCGTTCCTCAACAAAGGCATCCACATCACCCTCACCGACGAGCGTGAGCTGGTAGACGAATTCGTTACCGACGAGTCGGGTGAGAGCAAGGCCACCGGCCGCCAGGTCTTCCGCAGCGAGGTTTTCTATTCGGAGAAGGGCCTCAGCGAGTTTATCGAGTACCTTGACGCCGGCGCCCAGACCATCATTCCCCAGCCGGTCTGCATCGCTTCGGACAAGATAATCCCCATCGACATAGCCCTCCAGTACAACAGCGGCTACTCCGAGAAGATTTATTCCTACGTCAACAACATCCACACCATCGAGGGCGGTACGCACCTGCAGGGCTTCAAGATGGGCCTGAGCCGCTCCCTCAAGCAGTACGCCGAGAAGAACAAGCTGCTCGACAAGTTCAAGGGCGAACTCGCTCCCGAGGACTTCCGCGAGGGCCTTACCGCAGTCATATCCGTCAAGGTCGCAGAACCTCAGTTCGAGGGCCAGACCAAGACCAAGCTCGGCAACCCCGAGGCCACGGCAGCCGTATCCCAGGCTACCGCCGCGGCCCTGGACATGTACCTCGAAGAGAATCCCAAGTTCGCCAAGACCATAATCGACAAGATAGTTCTCGCAGCAACTGCACGCGCCGCAGCCCGCAAGGCCCGCGAGATGGTGCAGCGCAAGAGCCCTCTCGGCGGAGGCGGCATGCCCGGCAAACTTGCCGACTGCTCCGACAAGGACCCTGAAAAATGCGAACTCTTCCTCGTGGAGGGTGATTCCGCAGGCGGAACTGCCAAGCAGGGCCGCGACCGCCGCACCCAGGCAATCCTCCCTCTGAGGGGTAAAATCCTCAACGTCGAAAAGGCCTCCGGCGACCGCGCCTTCGACTCCGAAGAGATACGCAACATCTATACGGCGCTCGGCGTAACCGTGGCCCAGGAAGACGAAACCGGAGAGAAGCACATGGACCTCAGCAAGCTCCGTTACCACAAGGTGGTCATCATGACCGATGCCGATGTGGACGGTTCCCATATCGCCTGTCTCATCCTCACGTTCTTCTTCCGCTACATGTACGACCTCATCAAGAACGGTTATGTCTATCTTGCCACCCCGCCCCTCTACAAGGTCTCCAAGGGCAAGGAAGAAGTCTACTGCTGGACAGAAGAGCAGAGGGAAGAGGCCGCGATGCGCCTCGGCAAGGGTACCGACAAGGGATACACGATCCAGCGTTACAAAGGTCTCGGCGAGATGAGCGAAGAACAGCTCTGGGAGACCACCATGAACCCGGAGAAGAGGCGCCTGCGCAAGATTACGATAGACAATGCCGCCCAGGCCGAACGTACGTTCAGCATGCTCATGGGCGACGACGTACCTCCCCGCAGGCAGTTCATTGAAGAAAACGCACATTACGCAAACATCGACGCATGACATTACGGCGGCAGGCCTGGAATGACGGGCCTGCCGGTTAATCTCCTGATTATTTATGTTAGATATATTTGAAAGAATAGAACGCGACAGCGGCGGCCCCATCGGCCAGTACTTCGAACAGGGCTTCGGCTATTACATGTATCCCCGCCTTGAGGGAGAACTGGGCCCCCACATGATATTCAACGGCAAAGAGGTCCTCAACTGGAGTCTCAACAACTACCTCGGCCTGGCAAACCATCCCGAAATCCGCAAGTACGAGGCTCAGGTCGTCAGAGACTGGGGACTCAGCGCCCCCATGGGAAGCCGCATGCTCTCCGGTCACACCAAGTATCACGAGAAGCTGGAGAAGATGTTCGCCGACTTCGAGTGCAAGGAGGACGCATTCCTGTTCAATTTCGGCTACCAGGGCATAGTTTCCACCATCGACTGCCTCACCGCCCGTCACGACGTGATAGTATACGACAACGAGGCACACGCCTGCCTGCTGGACGGAATTCGCCTCCACATCGGCAGCAAATACAAGTACCGCCACAACAACATGGAGGACTGCGAGAGGGTCCTTGCCCGCGCCTGCCGCGAGGCTGATGAGAACGGAGGCGGAGTGCTCCTCATCACCGAAGGCGTGTACGGCATGACCGGAGCCCTCGGCAAACTTGACGAAATCGTCGCCCTCAAGAAGAAATACCCCTTCCGCATACTCATAGACGACGCTCATGGCTTCGGCCTCCTCGGCGAGCATGGCCGCGGTACATCCGAACACTTCGGCGTCATGGACGAAGTGGATATATACATAGGCGCCTTTGCCAAGAGTATGGCGAGCATCGGCGGTTTCGTGGCAGGTCCCCGCAAGATAATCAACTACCTGCGTCTGAACATGCGCTCCCAGATGTATGCCAAGAGCCAGCCTATGGCGTATGTGCTAAGCAACACCAAGCGCCTTGAGATAATCATGTCCCCCGAGGGAGACGAGCGCAGGCGCAAGTGCATGGAAATCACCCATGCGCTCCAGAAGGGCTTCCGCGAGCAGGGATTCGACATCGGCGAGGCCCAGGCATGCGTCACCCCCATCCACATCGACGGCGGAGGAATAGCCCAGGCCACCAAGATTGCCAAGGACCTGAGGGAGAACTACCGCATATTCTGCTCGATGGTCATCTATCCCGTGATTCCCAAGGGCATGATAATCTTCCGCATCGTTTCCACCGCAGCCCATACCATGGAAGACGTGGAATATACCCTCAACGCCT
>CAMOGR010000106.1 GCA_946614205.1 uncultured Bacteroidales bacterium
GGAACGTGTGATAGAATTCATAGGCGATTCGTATACATGCGGATACGGGGTTGAGGCACCTGACCGCTCGTCGCCCATGAACCTCGACGAGGAAAACTGCAACAAGAGCTACTCGGGCATACTCGGAAGGCTCTTCGACGCCGACGTGGTGCGGGTATCCCATTCCGGAAGGGGCGTGGCGCGCAATTACGGCGCTGGGACCCTCGACGGCGAAATGCCGGCCCGCTATCTGCGTACCTTCGACTGCGCCGAGGAACCGCTGTGGGAGCCGGCGTACACTCCGGACATAGTAGTCATCTATCTGGGAACCAACGATTTCTCTGTATCCATGCAGCCGTCCCTGGACTATTGGTGCAAGGCCTACGGAGACCTTCTGGCGCAGGTGCGAACCAACTACGGTCCCGACGTGCCAATACTCTGCGTGGCCTCCAATGCCGACCCGCTGCTGGCCGACTATGTGAAAGCGGCCGTGGAGCGCTGCGGCCAGAGCGGCGTGAGCTGGACGGCGGTCTTTCAGGGAGCCCACAACATCACGACCGACCTCGGCGCCAGCTGGCATCCCAATTACAGCGGCATGCGCAAGGTGGCCGCCCTCATGGCTCCGTACATAGCCACGCTCACCGGCTGGGAGTTTCCGCTGAAGCCTCTGGAATAGCTTCGGGCTCTGACTGTCTGCGGCTGAGAATCAGCCAGTTTCGCAATCCGTTGATGCTGTTTATCAGGTAGAATCCGTACTTGACGAGGTAGATGTGCGCGTAGGATGAACCGGGGTCGTTCGCGAGCGTGTTGCCCCACATGGCAAGCGAGAAGACGTTGACTCCTATCCAGAATACCCACTGCTCCATGTAGGCCGTGCTCATCAGCAGCTGGCCGAGGACGTTGCACACCAGCGGCAGGACGTCCAGCACCACTGCGGTCTTGATGAAAGTGTCCGCCGCCCCACGGTCGAAGCGGGCGATGATGAAATAGGCAATGATGCTGCCGGCGAGGAACACTCCCGCTGCGCCCCAGCGCCGGGAAGGGGAGAGCCTGCGCGCCTTGACGCCGCCTGAGCTCACGTGCCCGCGCCGCTTCCACTGGAAGTAGCCTACGAACTGCATGGGCACGAAATAGATGAAATGGAGTATGGCGTTTCCCAGGCCCGAGCCGCCGTTGTACCAGTTGACGAGGCATACGATCCCGTATATCGTGACGTCCAGCAGACCGAACAGGAAGGTGATAATCAAACCGTTGGCTGACAATACGGTAGCCGTCACGCCCATCAGCGAGGCGAATGCCGAAACGAGGAGCAGCAGTCTTGCCTGCGGTTCCGCCGGCCCGAACCGCAGCGCCGTTACGGCAAGCGTGGCCACAGTCATGCCTGCGAGCACGAAGGCGGAGAAATATTTGTTGAACTTGTTGTTGTCCATGGCGCAAAGATAATCATTTTGATTATAAGATAATTTTGCCTATCTTTGCATCCGTGTTAGAGATAGAGGCCGAAGGCTTCTATCTTTTTGTTTATCCGCCATGATAAGGGAAGAATTTGAAAAGACAGTGAACGCAGCCGCCGCAGAGCGTGGCTGCAGTGTAGTCGACATCGACTGGAACGACGACGACAACGTATTTGAAGTGACGATTGACAAGAGCTCCGAGCCCGTGTCCCTCGAGGACTGCGAGCACGTCCACAGGGCCGTGCTGGACGCCTTCAACCGCGACATCGAGGACTATGCCCTCACTGTTACATCCCTCGGCATAAGCGCCGAGGAAGCCGACGAATTATTAAAGACAACAGAAGAATAATGGAAAAAGAAAGACCAATCACCCTCATTGACGCCTTCAAGGATTTCAAGGAGGAGAAGAACATCGACCGCTCCGTAATGATGGGAGTGCTCAAGGACGTATTCCTCACCCAGATTGCAAAGACCTTCGGCAGTTCCGACAACTTCGACGTCATCGTGAACGTCGACAAGGGAACCTGCGAAATCTATCAGAATTTCGAGATAGTGGAGGAGGTCGAGAATCCCAATGCCGAGATGACGGTCGACCAGGTGCGCGAGGTCTCCGGCGAGGACGACTACGACATCGGCGACACATACGCCAAGCTGTTCCCGCTCTCGTCCTTCGGCCGCCGCGGCATCCTGAACATACGCCAGAACCTCCAGGGCCGCATCATGGACATCGAGAAGGCCAACGTATACAAGAAATACTCCGAGAAGGTGGGTGAGCTGTTCGTCGGCGAGGTCTACCAGACTTGGAGCAAGGAGGTCCTCATCCTCGACGAGGACGGCAACGAGCTCCACATTCCCAAGAACGAGCAGATTCCCGGCGAGCACTTCAAGAAGAGCGAGTCGGTGCGCGCCATCATCAAGAGCGTCGAGATGCGCAACAATACCACTCCCTACATCACCCTGAGCCGCACCACCGACGATTTCCTTGAGAAACTCTTCGAACAGGAGGTCCCCGAAATCGCCGACGGTCTCATCACCGTCAAGAAGGTGGCCCGCGTACCCGGCGAGAGGGCCAAGGTCGCAGT
>CAMOGR010000107.1 GCA_946614205.1 uncultured Bacteroidales bacterium
GACGGCACCCGCAACACCGAGCTCTACTATGTGTCGCATAGCACCGAGAGCCGCGGCGGCGTCACTTCAACCGTCATTGAATTAAAGGATTACGTAACATCCCTCAAGGTGCGCCTCGTCTACGACGCCTACTACGCCCAGGACGTCATAGCCATGCACAGCGAAATAGAAAACGCGGGCCGCAAGAGCGTTCGCCTGGTCGAGTTCGCGTCCGCCTCGCTCCCCCTTGACGCAGACGACTACCTCCTCACTCACTTCTACGGCGGCTGGGCCAGCGAGATGCAGATGGACCGCACCCTCCTCACACACGACAGGAAGGTAATCGAATCGCGCCGCGGCACCCAGGCCACCCAGTGCAACAATCCTTCGTTCCTCGTATCCCTCGGCTCCTCCTTCAGCGAGACCGACGGGCAGGTCGTAGCGGGCGCACTTGCCTGGAGCGGCAACTTCCGGCTCAGTTTCGACGTCGACGAATCCGACAGGCTGAACATCGTCGGCGGCATCAGCCCCTTCGCCTCCGAATACCCTCTCGCCGCCGGCCAGACGTTCGTAACTCCCGAAATGATATACACCTGGAGCGACTGCGGAGCAGGCGGGGCTTCCCGCAACCTTCACCGCTGGGCCCGCAGCTACGGCGTGTACGGAGGCGGGAACATCAACCCCACGCTGCTCAACAGCTGGGAGGGCGCCTACTTCAACTTCACCACCGAAACGCTGCTGCGCATGATTGACGACGCAGCTGCGATGGGCCTCGAGATGTTCGTGCTCGACGACGGATGGTTCGCCAAAGACCACCCGCGCAACGGCGACAACGCCGGACTCGGCGACTGGGAAGTCAACACCGACAAGCTCCCGGAGGGCATCGACTACGTGGCCTCCTACGCCCACTCCAAGGGCCTCAAATTCGGAATCTGGATTGAACCGGAGATGGTGAATCCCGACTCAAACCTCGCCCAAGCGCATCCTGAGTGGATAGTCCAGAGCCCCGGACGCGACATCCCCCAGAGCCGCAACCAGTGGGTGCTCGACCTCTCCAACCCCGAGGTGCAGGACTTCGTGTACGGAGTGTTCGACCGCACCATGCAGCTCTCGCCCGGCATCGATTACATCAAGTGGGACTGCAACCGCACGGTGAATTCGTTCGGCAGCACCTGGCTCGGAGAGGAGCAGGAGCGCTTCTATGTAGAATACGCACAGGGCCTGTACAAAGTCATGCAGCGCATACGCGCCAAATATCCCGAAACCCTGGTGCAGTGCTGCTCCTCCGGAGGCGGCAGGGTCGACTACGGCGCTCTCAAGTATTTCAACGAGATTTGGACGAGCGACAACACCGACGCCGTCTCCCGGGTCCGCATTCAGTACAATACGTCCATGATCTACCCCGCCTGCGTAATGGCATCGCACGTGTCGGCGGTTCCCAACCACCAGACCGGCAACGTCACCTCGCTCAAGTTCCGCTTCGACGTGGCCTGTGCAGGCAGACTGGGCATGGAGCTTCAGCCCAAGACGCTCTCGAATGAGGAACGCGCACTCGCCGACCGCTGCATCAAGTCGTACAAGAGCTATAGGGACCTTGTATTCGGCGGCGACCTGTACCGCCTCAGCTCACCTTACGACAGTGATTACTACGCAATCATGTACGTATCGCCCGACCGTCGCAGGGCCGTGGCGTTCACCTACTGCCTGCGCTATCAGAACCGCGCCGTGGGTGCCCATACCATACGCATGCAGGGGCTCGACCCGGAGTGCCGGTACAAGGTAAAGGAACTGAACACGGAAAACAGCTGCTGGTGGGGCGACGGGAAGTCCTTCACCGGAGCCTTCCTGTGCGGCGGCGGATTCAACCCCGCCCTGCTTGCCACAAACACCAGCGCCGTATTCCTGCTAGAGGCTGAACGGTAAAACGGCAGAAGTTGACAAAAATACCGGCCCCTTGCTTCCGCAGCGGGGCCGGTCTTGTCTGAAAGGGGTCGGAGAACTTTTACTCCCACTCAATTTCAATGGAGTCAATATACAAGGCGCCGTTGTTTGAACGGATGCCGATGTAAGCGTAACTCGTTGTAAAGGTATAGCTACCGTCGCCGTCGGACTTGGTGAAAGAAGTCACTTTCGTACCCTGGGTTGCGGAGTCATACAGGTCTGCAGGGCTGGAATAGGCCGAATCCTTGGCGTAGATGTCAAGCACCCTGGCGTCGACAGTCGCATCATTCCATGTAATTGTAACCTTCTTGAGAGTGCCGCCGGACACTGTGGTGACAATACCGGAGTTGCTGTTCTTGCTGCGAAGCTGTATCGAGCTGTTATCTCCTGCAGCATTGAGGCTGTATTTGGCATCGGAAGCGGAGCCGTCAAGCTCGATGTCTTTATATGTCGTGCCGCTTATTCCGGTCCAGGAGCTGTTGAGGACATCGACTATTCCGCTGATTACGGTAATGGTATAGCTCGCACTGGCGGGCTTGTACTTCTCGTCTCCCGCGAAGGATGCGACTACGGTTACCTTGCCGGCTACGGAGCCTATGGTGACAGCACCCGTCGCAGGGTCTACGGAAGCAGCTCCGGCGGTACTGCCCTCAGCGAGAGACCAGGTGACGGTCCCGCTGAAACCGCTGGCGGCAGAGAGCGCAGGTGCGGTGAAGGTCTTGCCTGCATAAGCAGTGTAAGAATCGGCCTCGAACGAGAAAGCGGGGTCGAGCCTTTCGTCGGGATTGATTTCTATGCTCTTGATATAGAATGCTTTTTCAGCAGAATTGGAGAATGTAATCACAATGTCTCCCTTGACAAGCTCCGAGCCGGAGAACACATAGGAAGCAGCGCTTACGTCACCGTTCACACTCTCGGACCCTTCACACTTGAAGGCAGTACCACCGACCTTTACCGCAGCGGATGAACCGCCGGAACTGGCATGAGAGAAGTTGATTTTCACAGTTTCCACATATCCGGCATAGCCTGATGTGGAGAGGACGAGAGAAGCGCATGATTTTTTGGCGCTGCCGACCTGCAAGCCCTTGCCTGCATCAAATGCGAAGAAACTGTCGGAAGTATTCCAAGTGTAAACGGTGCTCCATTCAAGTGCAGGCTCGCCCTTGGAAACCTCATCCGCAGAAGCGCTCAAATCACCGCTGGCAAGATTCCAGGTATATGTTTCGCCAGCCTGGACCTTCTCCCACTTGCTGTCGGGAACGGTAAGTTCCGCAATGAACAGGTTGGCATTGCGGCCGACAGTCAGGGCGTTGGGGTTGGAATAAGTGGCAACGGCACCGTCCGCAGCGGTAATCACAATCTTGAGACCGGTGTAGGTACCGGGATAGACGACTGCGTAATAGGTGGAACCGTTGGCAAGGCCGCCGGTAAGGGACACCTCGCAGATGCCGTCAAGAATGGTAGCCTCGGCAAGGGTCGCAGATGCGCAGCTGATGCCGGCATCTCCGGTAAGAGGCTCGTTTGCAATGAGTTTGACGGACTCAATGTTGTCGTTGTTTATCTTGAGGCTCAGCAGGCCGCCGACGTTCTTGAACTGGGGCTCTGCCTCGCCGCCTTCGGCTACTGCAAGGTTGGCTCCGGGAGCGAAGCTGCCGGCCGTTGCAGTCTGGGTGGAAGGGAGAGTCGCATATACGTAATCGGCATCGATGTCGCTGACCGCATCTGCAGGGTATGCAAGGGCGAGCAGGTCATCCTCGACGGTAAGGCCGGAGAACTCGAAAACTGCCTTCTTGCCGTCGGACTCCACCGTAGTCTTGGTGGAAGCGTAGACTTTCGAATCCAGGGCAAGACCCTTGATGGCGTCGGACCCGCTCCATACGACCGTGGTCCCGCTGAGGGAAGTCCTGGTGTCGGGAGTGACATCTGCATCGGCACGGGCAACGATAGTCTTGGGGGCTGCACAGGGAGCATCCTGAGGCTGGAACTCCTTGTTGCAGGAGAATGCTGCCATAGCTGCTACGGCGAGCATTGCAAGGGAACTGAACTTCTTCATACTCCAATCGGTTAAGACCAACCTTCATTGCCGGACCAGGGAGCCGGTTCCTCAAATTCTTCATTCGTTCTGCTTTGGCAGAGCAGGCCCTCCAGACGGTCCTCGAGGACCTCAGCATAGGGCAACAGATACTGTTGTTTTTTCATTACTTGGACTAATGTATTGAATACTAACTATTTACCGTTAAACTTCCGACTCCCCGGAATCCAAGGGTGCAAAGTTAGCATTTCCCGGCGTCCAAAGCAAGAAAAAAAACGATTTTATCCGAGCACTACGTCAAGGACCATCATCAGCGCGAATCCTATGGCAAAGCCAATGGTCCCAAGATTGGAATGCTCCCCCTCGGAGGACTCCGGAATGAGTTCTTCGATGACGACGTAAAGCATGGCTCCGGCTGCGAACGACAGCAGGTACGGCATGACGGGAGTGGCGAGAGACGCGAGCAGCAGCACCAGCGCCCCGCCGACATGTCCTTCTTCATGAAGAACACGAACGCCGACCCGAGCGCCGTGCCCAGGAAAGGTATAAGGAGTGCGGTAAGAACAGCTTGCATGAGAAAAACAGTTTAATGCCGGACCGTAATGTGGAAGCAGTTCTGCTTCTTCTCATATTTTATGTAGCAGCGGCCGGGCTGGTCGTGAATGTCTTTCAGAACCTGGCTGAGCGTGGCACGGAGGTACTCCGGGGGCACATCCTCGTATGGACGGCCACGCAGATCGGGAATCTTGACGTAACGCCAGTACGACAGGTCGAAAGTGGTCCCGTAGCGGTGGGTGGAGTTCTCGGAGGCGTTTACGTTACTCTTGCGCAGCTTCTTCACGTCTTCTTCCGTACGGAGCACCGAGGTCACCACCAGTTTGTTGGGATTGAGCCCCTTGGCCTTGAGCGAGTCCTGGAAGGCTTGCCCTATCTCGTCGAGCAGTTCTTTTGCCGACGGGATTAGGTACGGAATGGAATGGGTCAGGGAGTCGATTACGTACGTATCGGTGTCCTCCAGCCTCACAAGGGTGGTTTTGTGTTTCTCGGCGTCGGCGCGGTCGGCTACAGGGGGCACGCCTATGGCCTGGGCGACCTTGAGCTGCACATCGTTCATGTCGTTGAACTCCTTGGAGAACTTGACGTCGTAAATGCGTACGGGATGATTCTCGACGGGCCCCAGGGCAAGCCACTGACGCTCGCGGATGCAAGAGCGGGCACTGAAGAATACATACAGGAAAAGACCTGCTGCCGCAACGGCGCCGAGCACTTTAAGGATGATTTTCAGTTTTTTCATTGTCCGGACCCGAAAGATAACATTTATCGGAAGGAAATCCAAGATTTTCTTACCTTTGCATCCAGACATGAAAGCATTACTCAAGACAGCAGCATTATTCGCCGGCCTTCTCTTCAGCCTGGGCGCGGGTGCGCAAAGCTCGGGCGGAGGTTTCGGACTGAGCAAGGAAATCGAGCTTTTCAACTTCTCCCTCAACTCAAAAAGCCTGGAAATCGGACTGAACCTTGGGCAGGTCGGTTCGTTTACCGGCCGGGAGCGATTCGGAATAGGGGCAAGCATCTCGTATGCAGGAGTTTACGTGGATTTCCTACACGCCGACCCGCAGCACAGGTATTTCTCGTACGACGTAGATACATTCTGGAACGACAACGAGGCCTTCTGCATCAATGCAGGGTACTGGATTCCAGTATTCGAGTGGCTGCGCATCGTGCCGCTGGCCGGTTACGCACAGACCAGCGAGGGCGTCACCGACGGCTCCACGTCCCATTATTCCGGAGACGAGTCAGGCTCATGGGTACACGATTATACCGTAACGCCCGGCTCCCGCGAGCACTATTTCAACTTCGGAGGAGGCATCTCGATCCGGCCCGTCAAATACTTCAGCATCAATGTGATGGCCACAAGACGCGCCATCTACGGAGGAATAGTTCTGAACTTCCTTGCCTTTATTTAGGGGCTGTAGTCTGCGCCCACGCAGCAATTAATTACTACTCCGACCGTTCGGCAGCCTGAATCAACTGCAGATTGAGATGTTCAAGCAGCGACAGATTGATGTGCGAATTGTCCGGCGCCGGTTCATACCACGGCTGCGCCTCGAAACAGGCTTTCAGGTCCTTTGATTTGAACACATAACCGTGATGAGCCAGGATCGCGTTGCGCATCACCCGCAACAGGGCTTTGTCGTAAAGGCGCAGGGAGCCGTTCAGCAGGACCTTGCGGGTGAAATCGAAACGGCTCCGCTCCCCGGTCCACTTCAACTTGAAGGAAGACACGGTGCGCTCGTACCACGGCTCTCCCTCATTCATTTTAACTTCAGTAAGCAACAGGCCGTCGGGCGTCGGCAAGGCTTCCACCTTGCCTGCCAGATACGGTCCGTCGCCGCCGAAGTCAAGTACGCCCGTGACCAGGCCGTTGAAAGTGACTGCCCCGAAGGGCATATGAGCGCCGTTGTAGCTGCCGCTCAGATCGTCGATGACAACTTTTTTGCCGCTTTCGCTCAGGTATTCGCCCCGGAGCAGCGACATCCATTGCCGGACGCCCAGAGCCTCCTGGTCATCCTCGCTCTGCGTTGCTTCCATCGCTGCCGTCAGACGGTTCCGGGCATCGTAAAAGCAGATCACATCCAGCCCGTCCTGCCGCAGCCGGCGGGCATAGACTGCGCTTTCGTATTCATTCACAAATACTTCCGAGCTGGAGGAGACCTCGAACAAGTCGCCTCCGGCAGCCACCGGGGTCAGCAGGAACTCATGCTCCTCGCCTTCCGCCATCGCATTCATACGCACGGAACCGTCTTCGGCCGGAGCGGCGCAGTACACAAGCATGCCGTTGTACCAGAAGCCGGACGGCGTACCGTCCTGCATCGGCTGCACAAGGTATAGGACCCGGGCGATGGTATCGTTGTCGCCGTAGATGACGAGATACTTGTTGTCCGGCTGGCTGACGTAATCGATATGTGTGCCGAAACCGGTCCCGTAAGGAGCTTCTTCGGCATTGCGGCTCGGCCGCAGGGTGTATTTCCCGGGAGCCTCCGGCCAGGCTTCCATGGTCAGTTCCCGGTCGCCGAGGGCATCGGTCATATACACGATATTGCCCATCCTTACTTCCCGGACGGTAAACAGAGCGGAGCCGTCGTAGAAACGGTCTCCGGCCTTGATGGTCTGCTGTTGTGCGAAACAGAATCCGCACAACAGCAGCGCCAGCATCGTTAAAACAGCTTTTCTCACGGAAGGGTTATTTAAAAAAGTTTGTACGGTCTTCCTTATGCCCGGCATCGTTCCAGGCATTTGGTCAGCCAAGTTACGGCTTTCTGATTAAAAACACAATATGCCGGGGGCCCTGGTGCTGCCAACGGGACAGAATCAGGCACGTTGGCAGCAAAATCGGCCAAATTCGATGCTTACGGGACAAAAACAGCACGTTGGCAGCTGCATCATTCGATGACCACGTACGTCAAGAAGGTCCAGTCGCCGGGGTCGGAGTAGAGGAGTTCGCCGTTCTTGTACAGGCGGCGGCCGTCACCTGCGACGGCAAGGTACACGTCCCCCGAAGGTGTAACCTGCAAAGGAGCGATATCCGAATAGTAGATGGAATCCTGTGTATCGATGGTGTAAATCAGTTCGCCGTCCCGCCTGATTCGGATTTGCTCTCCGACGAAGTCCCGTACTGCAGTATAAACGTGATTTCCGCTGCAGGCAATGGCTCCATCGTAATTGTATTCCACCTTGTCAATAACAGCCTCCTGGACGCCATTTTTGAAAAGGACGATTTCTTCCTTCCCTTCAGAGTCGTACCTGGCAAAGAGCATATAATAGTCTCCGGACGCCGATACTGCCACTCTCGGCTTGGCTAAATCATTCTTTTCGACCAACTTTTCCTTAACATCCCCGCCGGGAGTAACGATATAAGTAGCCACATACTTGGAACCGAAGCTGTCGCGAATATAGGCGGCCACGACTGCACTGCCGTCGGGGCACAGAGCAATACTGGCATAGTAATATCGATTGAATGAACCGGTAATAGGCACGGTGTTCTGATTGCCGCTGAAATCGCCCCGCAGAAGCGCCATCTTTTCCTGAGAAACTACCGGGTACAGAATGGCAAAGCCTTTTTCGTTGACCTGAAAACCGTATATGTTGTTGACTGAAGGCAGCTTGAACGCGGGCTTCCTGTCTCTGCAAAGCCAGAGGGTGGAGTGTCCGTTTTCATACCACCATTCAAGCGTGTACAGCGTGTTCCCGAATGAAGTCATATGGTCCACCGCAGAGAAGTAGAATGACTCCGTGTCATACATCCCGTTGCGGGGATCGGGAGCGCCGTTAAGGTAAACCTTAGATTCTTTCCAGTAGTAAACCATCGCGCCGGCGCTGCCGGACACGGTGACGGCGCAGCTTGCGCTGTGGCCGCCATCCTCTGCGATGGCGGTTACGGTGGCGCTGCCCTCGCTGAAAGCCGTCACGGTGCCTTCGGCGTCAACTGCTGCGACGGACGGGTCGGAGGATGCCCAACTTACTTTCTTGTTGGCGGCATAGTCGGGATTGAAGCTGACGGTAAGGGTGCGGGATTCTCCGACCTGGAGCGTCATTACCGCCGAGCTCAATTCTATGCCCTTCAGGGCGGTGTCTGGCGTCACGGTAACTTCGCACGGGGCCTGCTTGTCGGGGAAAGCCACGCTGCGGGCGAAGATGCGCGTGGAACCGGGGGCGACGGCGCTTACAAGGCCCGACGCATCTACCGTGGCCACTCTCGTATCTTCAGAAGCCCACTGCACGTCCTGGCTGGCGTCGGCAGGGCTTACGGTAGCCTGAAGCTGCGCCGTTTCCCCTTCCTTGAGCGTGAGCGATGCGGGATTTACGCTTACTGCGTCAACCTGTATCTTCTTGACGGTGACCTCGCAGCTGGCGGTCTTGGCGCCATCGAGTGCGGTAACCGTTATGCTGGTCTTGCCTGCCGCGATTGCGGTGACGTTGCCCTCTTCATCAACCGTGGCCACGCCCTCATCCAGCGACCGCCACTGGAGGGTCTTGTCCGTGGCGTTTTCGGGGAACACGGTGGCCGTGAGCCGGGCGCTCTCCCCCTCGAAGAGTTCGAGAGATTCGGAATCGAGAGCAACCGACTCCACGCTTACAGTCTCTTCCTCAACAGTCACCTTGCAACTGGCGGAGAAGCCTCCGTCCCGGGTGGTGACCGTCACCTTGCCTTCTCCGGGGCCTGTTGCAGAGACTATTCCGTTGAAACCGTCCTGCTCAACCTTGACGACGGAAGCGGGCTCGGCGCTCCAGCTGACGGAAGTGTCGTCGGCATCTGCCGGCAGGACCCTCGCCCCGATGATTACGGAACCGCCCACGGTGAGGCCGAC
>CAMOGR010000108.1 GCA_946614205.1 uncultured Bacteroidales bacterium
CAACTATGCATTTTGGAACGACAAGCTCCGGCAGACCCGTTCACTCGGACCCGAGGCTGACCGTCCGCTCATCTACCACCGCTGGGGCGGACTCGGGAGCCACCGCTATCAAGTTGGTTTCTCCGGAGATACGTACGACGAATGGAGCGTGCTGGAGTTCCTCCCCTACTTCACCGCGACAGCTTCCAACGTGGGATACGGCTACTGGGGGCACGACATCGGAGGACACATGCAGCGGCGTGACCACCAGAGGCAGAGGGAGCCGGAAATGTACACCCGCTGGATGCAGTTCGGCGTCTTCACCCCCATCTTCAAGACCCACTCCACCCGCAGCGGCAACCTGGACTGCCGCATCTGGATTTATCCCGAATACTATGAGCACCTCAAGGCGGCCATCGAACTCCGTTACGCTCTCGCTCCTTATATATACGATGCCGCGCATGAGGCCACGCTGACAGGCGTTTCCCTGTGCCGTCCGCTTTATTATTACCACCCCGAAGCAGCCGAAGCCTACGAGTGGAGGGGTGAATACTATTTCGGTCCCGACATCCTCGCCACCGCCATCAGCAAGCCTGTGGGAGCCGACGGAACGGCTTCCCACACCGTCTGGCTGCCTTCAGGAAGCCAGTGGTACGACATGGCCCACGGCACCCTGCTGCAAGGAGGAAAAACCGTCACGCTCGACTACACCATTGCGCAGAATCCATGGTTCGTCCGCGCCGGAGCCATCATTCCGCTGTCGCGCGAGGGCATACAGAATCTCCAGAAGCCTGACTCCGACCTGCGTCTGATGGTTGTCCCCGGGAAGGCCGCGAGCAGCATCGTACACTACGAGGACGACGGCATCAGCCAGAGCTATGGGACTCAGACAGCAACGACCATCATCACCAAACGCAGCTCCGGGCGCAAGACAGTTCTTGAGATAGGAGCCCGCGAAGGCAGCTACAAGGACGCTCCCGAAAGGCGCAGTGTCAGCATCGTGCTCGAGGGAGTGAGCAACGTTAAGTCAGTGAAAGTCAACGGCCTGCCGCTTGAATCCGGCGCCGTCTGCACCGGAGGCGGCAGGACCGTCATAACGTTGGGAGACCACCCTGCCGCAGAGGCGCTCAGAGTGGAGATTGCTCCCAATTAAGAGGCTTTTGGGAAACAGGGGCTTAGCTCAAAGCACTGTCCCTCAAAGCGTTAACCAGCCGTACCGCGTCGCGGTTAAGGCCTTCCAGCTCGAAGCCGGCGGCCACCCTCGTCACTGTAATCCTGTCTTCCCACAAGCGGGTTATCCTGTCGCCTATGCCGGTCTTGCGATAGGCGACAACTCCGTCGCTCCGCTTCTCCCTGGCGTATCCATGTGCGGACATGACACGGTCCAGGACAGGATAAACCTCGTCGTCCGAGCCAGGCACGACGGCTTCGCGGCGGGCGTATCCGAGCCGGGGGTACATAGCCGCGAAGGCGGCCATCAGCAGCGCGATTTGCCAGAGGGAATCGTATCCGTTTACGAACAGCTGCGATATGTCGGTATCCACCACCTTTGCCACCATGAGGATGGCGATAATCAGAGAGAGGATGACCAGCAGCTGTACGAAATATTTAAGGGCCCTTACTGCGTATTTCATTTTTTGCGCGCTATAGCTTTGCGGACGGCCTGTGCGATATGCAGGGCGTCGAAGCCCCATGCCTCCATCAGTTGCGCGGGAGTGCCCGAAGAGCCGAACTTGTCGACGCCGTTCACGAACTCGATGGGTGTGGGAAGCTGCGCTGCCGAAACGGCTGCAACAGCCTCTCCGAGGCCTCCGGCTGCATTGTGTTCCTCCGCCACGACGGCACAGCCGGTCTTGCGAAGGGACCCGACAAGCGCCGCGACGTCCAGAGGCTTCACGGTGGCGACATTCAGAACCTCTGCGCTTATGCCCTCATCTTCAAGGAGTTCGGCTGCTTTAAGCGCCTCCCATACAAGATGTCCGCAGCAGGCTATGGTAACGTCGGTACCTTCGTTCATGACGTAAATCCTGCCGATTTCGAACGGCTCCTGAGGGTCGGTGAAATTGGGAACCGCCGGACGGCCGAAACGCAGATATACGGGGCCGTCCCACTGAGCGGCTGCTATGGTAGCCTGCTTGGTCTGGTTGTAATCGCAGGGTACGACCACAGCCATTCCCGGAAGGGCGCGCATGAGGGCCATGTCCTCCATGGTCTGATGGGTCGCCCCGTCCTCGCCCAGGGTGATGCCTGCATGGGACGAGGCAATCTTGACATTGGTGTGACCGTATGCAACTTCCTGGCGGAGCTGGTCATAGACACGCCCGGTTACAAATTCGGCAAAAGAGCCGATGAAGGGAACCTTGCCGGTAATCGCAAGTCCGGCTGCAGCGCCGACCATGTTGGCCTCGGCTATGCCGCACTGGATGAAACGGTCAGGAAATTCGGCCGCGAAAGCGTCCATCTTGAGCGACCCCTTAAGGTCCGCCGTCATTGCAACGACGCGGGGGTCCATGCGTCCGGCTTCCACGAGCCCCGCTCCGAAGCCGCTGCGGGTATCAACTTTACCCTGGTCTGTGTATTTCTTCATATCAGGTAAATGTCAATTGGTCAATAATCTCCGAGGGTCTCTTCGAGCTGCTGCATAGCCTGTGCGCACTGCTCGGCGCTGGGTGCCTTTCCATGCCATTTGTGCGTGCCGGCCATGAAATCTACTCCGTGGCCCATCTCGGTGCGGAAAAGAATCATCTTGGGCTTGCCGTTTGCCGCGCGGGCAAGTTCGAAGGCCTTGAGTATGGAATCGAAATCGTGGCCGTCCGCCTCGATGACTTCCCATCCGAAAGCAGTCCATTTGTCGCGCAGGTCTCCGACGCCGCCGACCGACTCCACCGGGCCGTCGATCTGCTGACCGTTCCAGTCCGTGAATGCAACCAGATTGTCCAGAGAGTGATGTGCGGCCCACATTCCGGCCTCCCAAATCTGGCCTTCCTCGCTCTCGCCGTCGCCAAGCAGGACGAAGACGCGGCCGGGGTCACCGTCCATTTTCTTTCCGAGAGCCATTCCTGCCGCGCAGGACAGCCCCTGCCCGAGGGAACCCGAGGGCTGGAAAATGCCGGGAAGGCCGTCGGTGGTACAGGGATGTCCCTGCAGGCGGGTGCCGAACTTGCGGAGAGTTCCCAGCTCGCTCACGGGGAAATACCCCGCACGGGCCAGTACCGAATAATATACGGGAGCAAGGTGTCCTGCGGACAGGATGAATGCGTCCTGCCCCTTTGCGTCCCTGCGCCAGGAGGCGGGGTCGTGCTTCATTTCACTGAAATAGAGGGTCACAAGCACGTCAGTTATACCGAGCGAGCCGCCGGGATGCCCTGATTTTGCGCTTGTTACCATGCGGACGATGTCCCTTCGCACCTGGGATGCGATTCTGCCCAATTCTTGAGGAGTTGCCATATAGATTTTGTTTTATGAGTCAATTTACAAAGATAACAAATTTAATGTATCTTTGCACCCGGTATGGAAATGAACAAAATACGCAATTTCTGCATAATTGCTCACATCGACCACGGAAAGAGCACCCTGGCCGACCGACTTCTGGAACTCACCAGCACCCTTAGCGAGCGCGACATGGAGAACCAGGTCCTCGACGACATGGACCTCGAGCGGGAGAAGGGCATCACCATCAAGAGCCACGCCATCCAGATGAGCTACAAGGGCTACCGGCTCAACCTCATCGACACCCCGGGCCACGTCGACTTCAGTTACGAAGTGTCCCGCAGCATCGCCGCATGCGAAGGCGCCCTGCTGGTAGTGGATGCCTCCCAGGGCGTTCAGGCGCAGACCATTTCCAACCTCTACATGGCAATCGACCACGGTCTGGAGATTATCCCCGTCCTCAACAAGATAGACATGGAGTCCGCCCAGATAGAAGTGGTTACGGACGAAATCTGCGACCTTCTCGGCTGCTCTCCGGAAGACGTTTTCAAGGTTTCCGCCCGCACGGGCGAAGGCGTCGCCCCCATACTGGACGCCATAGTGGAAAAGATCCCCGCCCCTCACGGAGACCCCGATGCACCTCTGCAGGCACTCATCTTCGATTCAGTGTTCAACCCGTTCCGCGGCGTCATCGCCTACTTCAAGATAGCGAACGGCAGCATACGCAAGGGCGACAAGGTCAAGTTCGTCGCCACCGGCATGGAATACGAGGTTGAGGAAGTGGGCTCCCTGAAGATGAAACTCATCCCCGGCACCGAGGTAGACTGCGGTGACGTAGGTTATATAATCACCGGCATCAAGAGTGCCGTTGAGGTCAAGGTGGGCGACACCATCACGCACGTAGGCCGCCCCTGCGAGAAGGCCATCGCAGGATTCGAGGAGGTCAAGCCCATGGTCTTCGCCGGCATGTATCCGGTACAGGCCGACAAGTTCGAGGAGCTCCGCAGCGTACTGGAGAAGTTCCAGCTCAACGACGCATCCTTCGTTTACGAGCCCGAGAGTTCGCTTGCCCTCGGCAGCGGATTCAGGTGCGGATTCCTCGGCCTGCTGCACTTGGAAATCGTGCAGGAAAGGCTCTTCCGCGAGTTCGACATGGATGTCATAACCACCGTCCCCAACGTATCGTACAAGGTGTACACCATGCAGGGAGAGGTGCTCGACGTACACAATCCTTCCGGACTTCCCGCGCCCACCCTCATCGACCACATCGAGGAACCGTACATCCGCGCACAGATCATCAGCAAGAGCGAGTTTTTCGGCCCCATCATGAAACTGTGCCTCGACCGCCGCGGTACGCTGGTCAGCCAGCACTACATCACCGCCGAGAGGGTAGAGCTCAACTACGACATGCCGCTGAGCGAAATAGTGTTCGACTTCTACGACAAGCTGAAGACCATCAGCAAGGGTTACGCTTCGTTTGACTACCACATCACGCAGTACCGTCCCGCGAAGCTCGTCAAGCTCGACATCCTTCTCAACGGCGAGCCGGCCGATGCCCTGAGCACCCTGATTCACGAAGACAACGCCTACACCTTCGGCCGCAAGATGTGCGAGAAGCTCAAGGAACTCATCCCCCGCCAGCAGTTCGACATTCCCATCCAGGCCGCCATCGGAGCCAAGATCATCGCCCGCGAAACGGTCAAGCAAGTGCGCAAGGACGTTACCGCCAAGTGCTACGGCGGCGACGTGACCCGCAAGCGCAAGCTCCTCGAGAAGCAGAAGGAAGGCAAGAAGCGCATGCGCCAGATAGGTACCGTCCAGGTGCCGCAGAGCGCATTCATGGCGGTGCTCAAGCTGGACAGTTAAACCTCGGCCCGGCTTTTGCGTCAAAGGGAGTGTATGCAGCAGAAAGAACAATTCTTCAACTCCCTGGTGAGGCAGTACGGCGAAAGGCTGTACTGGCACGTGCGTTCCATGGTCGGAAGCCATGAGGACGCCGACGACCTGCTGCAGGAAATCTTCATCAAAGTCTGGAACTCCCTGGACGGATTCCGTGGCGAGGCCGAGCCGTTCACCTGGCTCTGGCGAATCGCTACCAACGAGACTATCAGTCATTTGCGCAAGGCCCGCGTACGTGCGGCGCTGCGCTTTTCCACTATCGACGCAGAGGCGGAACGCATCAGCGACCCCGACCCGCGGCTCGACGGAGACGCCGCCATGCGCAAGCTCCGCAAGGCCCTCATGCGGCTGCCGGACAAGCAGAGGCTGGTATTCGGCATGCGATACTGGGAGGAGCTGAGTTACGAGCAGATAAGCGAAATAACCGGAACCAGCGTCGGTGCGCTCAAGGCGTCCTACCACATCGCCTACGAAAAAGTAAAGCAATTTTTAACCTCGGAGGATTAAACCCAAGCCTCCGTTTAACGTCCAAGATAGCGAAATGAAAAAGCAAATGCCATATTCGATGCCAGAAGGCTACATGGAAGAGCTGCAGCAGAAATTGTCGCAGATTCCGGTGCGAAAGGCCCGTGTGAGCCTGGCCCCTTACCTCGCACTGGCGGCAAGTTTCCTGGTGCTCTTGGTTGCCGGCAATTTCGTACTCAGGAGTACTCAGAGCGCCGCTCCGGTCTCAGACGAGGCAATCATCGAATACCTCATCGAATCGGGAGCCACGCTCGCCCAGGTTGAGAACGCATATCAGGTTAGTTATAAATAGGTTAAGAAATGAAAAAGTTGTTTGTCGCATTGCTTGCCGCCGGTATATCGGTCGCAGCATTCGCCCAGCCCCAGGGCGGTCACAGGGGACACGGAAAACCCGACTTCGAGAAAATCAAGGCGGAAAAGGTAGCATTCATCACCTCCGAGGTCGGCCTCGACTCCAAGGAAGCGGAAGCTTTCTGGCCGGTCTACAACAAGATTGAAGAAGAACAGCACGCCCTCGTACGGGCCGAGCGCCAGGCTTACAAGGCCCTCTCCGACGCTATCGCAGCGGGCAGCGGCATCGAGGCGGCTCTGGACACCTATCTCAAGGCCAAGGAAGCCAACGTCAATCTCCATGTCAAGAATGCCAAGGAGTACAAGAAAGTCCTTTCCGCCGACAAGGTAGCCAAGTTCTACACCTGCGAGGAGAAGTTCCTGCGCCGTCAGCTGGGCAAACTCGGCAAAGAAGGCAGGGGCGTTAAAGGCCGCCCGGAGGGAGCACGCCAGGGCCGTCGCGGATTCACCGGCCCCAAAAGCTCCTCCGGTGACAAAAGCGTAAAGGCCGAGCCTGCCGCCGAATAACACCCCGTGAATCGCAACGCGCTGATTTACTAAGTATTACAGCAAATAACCCAGGTCGTTTTGACCTGGGTTATTTGCTGTATATCACTGATTACCAAGTTGTTACAATTCACGCCCACCTAATTTGAGCGACAGTGACTCTTATTAGTAACTTTTTATATATTTGTAACATGAACAAACTTACGACTGACTGTATAGAATGGATACGGGGCTGGTTCGAAGCGAACGGCCCGAAATGTACCGCGGTGCTCGGAATGAGCGGCGGCAAGGACAGCACCATAGCTGCCGCCCTGTGTGCCCGGGCTCTCGGGCCGGAGCGCGTGGTAGGCGTTGCGATGCCTGCTGAAGGCCAGAGCCTGAACGAGGCCGATGAAATCTGCAAGTATCTGGGCATCCGCTATTTCTGTCTTCCGATAGGCAAGATTGAAGCCGAATGCGACGCTCTCGGGGCACTCATGCCGGAAGGCAAATTCTCGCTCCAGAGCATTCAGAACATACCGCCTCGCATCCGCATGACGATGCTGTATGCGGTGGCCCAGTCCTGCAACGGCATGGTCGCCAACACCTGCAACCACAGCGAGGACTACATCGGCTACGCCACCCTCTTCGGCGACGCCGCCGGCTCCTTCTCGCCTCTGGGCGGACTGGTGGTCCGCGAGGTGCTCACAATCGGCGACGACCTGGGACTCCCCCGCAAGTGGGTACACAAGACTCCCGATGACGGGCTGCCCGGTTCGTGCCCGGACGAACAGAAGTTCGGTTTCTCATACGCCACGCTTGACCGTTACATCCGCGAGGGCGTATGCGAGGACCCGGAGGTCAAGGAAAAGATAGACCGCATGCACCGGCGCAACCTCTTCAAGACGCAGATACTCGACATCCCGACATTCATTCCGCAGTTATGAACAAGTATGCCGACAGGATTTCGTCCCTGCGCGCCCTGATGCGTGCCAGGGAGTGGGATGCCGTAGTCCTCACGGGGTCCGATCCCCACGGCAGCGAATATCCCGCCGAGCGCTACAAACAGATACAGTGGCTTACGGGCTTCACCGGAGAGGCCGCCGACCTTGTCGTCACCGCCGACCATGCCGGCCTGTGGACCGATACCCGCTACTTCATCCAGGCCGCCACGCAACTCGCCGGCACGGGAGTGGAACTCCACAAGACGCGCGTTCCCGGGGAAATCCTGATTCCGCAGTGGCTCTCGGAGTATTTCGAAGGCCACAGGGACTGCGTGATCGCCATCGACGGAGCGACAGCCTGCTGCAGCTTCGTCGAGGAAATAGCAGGAGCCTTCCCGGAGCCGCCCGCCATCGTCAGTTCCCCCGACTTCCTGAATCTGCTGTGGACCGACCGTCCGCCGATACCGCAGACAAGCGTATTTACCGTCGATCCGGGCATGCCCAGGGAGGAAAAAATCGCCATGCTCCGGGACTTCATCAGCAGCCGCGGCTCCGATGCCATCCTGCTCACCGCCCTCGACGAAATTGCCTGGACGCTGAACATACGGGCCTCGGACATCGAATACAATCCGCTGGCTATCAGCTACCTGCTCGTTACGCAGACTGACGTTTCCTGGTTCATCCTGAAGGACAGCATCGAGGACCCCGTCTCCGAGCGCACCTTCGAAACCCTTGCCTCCGAGGGCATTGCACTCGAACGTTACGACCAGATTGACGAAGCCCTTTCCGACTGCAGCGGGATGCGCATAAGCACCGACCCTTCCACCCTGAACTGGCAGCTTCGCAGCGCCATGGACAGCTGCGGGGCCACGCTCGACTGCTGCAGCAGCCCCGTACGCCTCGCCAAGGCCGTAAAAAACACGATAGAAATTGAAGGCATGCGGCAGGCGCAAATACGCGACGCCGTTGCCATGGTGCGCTTCCTGTACTGGCTCGAACGTTCCATGCAGGCCGACCGCATCGTCACCGAATGGGACGCGGCCGTACACCTGCGGAGCCTTCGCGCCGAGGCCGACGAATACGTGGGCGACAGCTTCGAAACCATCTCGGCATACGGTCCCGGAGCCGCTCTGCCGCACTACGTTACGCCGTCCGTATGCGCCCCCCGCCTGGAGCCTTCGGGCCTGTATCTGTGCGACTCGGGAGCCCAGTACCTCGACGGCACCACCGACATCACCCGCACGGTGCCGCTCGGAGAGTGCTCGCCGCTTGAGCGTGAAGACTATACCGCTGTACTCAAAGGGCACATCGACCTTGCCATGGCAATTTTTCCGGAGGGCACCCCGGGATGCCGCATCGACGCCCTCGCCCGCGAACCCTTGTGGCGCCTGCAGAGGAACTTCGGCCACGGCACCGGCCACGGCGTAGGCTGGTTCCTCGGTGTCCACGAAGGCCCGCAGGACGTGCGCCAGAACCTCAACCCGGTGCCGCTGCAACCCGGGATGATAATCTCAGACGAGCCCGGAATCTACAGGGAGGGCATGCACGGCGTACGCCACGAAAACCTGCTGCTGTGCGTCCATGCCGGGGAGAACGAATTCGGACGCTGGCTGGCGTTCGAGCCGCTTACTCTCTGCCCCTTCGACACTTCCATCCTGGTTCCGGATATGCTCGACGCCTCCGAACTGGAGTGGCTCAACGCATACCACCAGAGGGTGTACGATACAATTTCTCCCCTGCTCGACGTAGAGACTGCAAGATGGCTGCAGGGGAAATGCCGCGAGGCTACTGCCTGACCAATACGAAATAGGACATCAGAGTCCTCTGCCCGTCGTGGTCATAGCGCTTGTTGCCTGTGGGATAGTTGACTACGTGGGTGGAAGGATCCCCTTGGCCCTCAATGCACAGGGTTGACGAACCTCCGCCATCCATGTTGAGGGCATAGCGAGGATTGAAGTTCTCCTTGAGAAAGCGCGTCAGTTCGCGGCAGTTCATGCCCTCGCTCACGCCCTCCCTGCGCCCGTCGACCACCACCATCAGCAGATGGTTGTCTGCAGTCAGGGCGACTGCGGTGCGGGGGTGGCGTACGCCCTGATGGCGCCGCGCGTCCTCATAATTGAAGCTCTTGATTGCATCCTCTCCGTAGTAACCGGCAAAACTTTCACCGACGGGGACGTAGTCGTCAATCAGCATGGGGGCGCTGGAAAAGATGTTGGGGGCGGAACTCTCCGAGTAGAAGCGCCGGAGTTCTCCGAGCGTCTTCCCTTTGCCTTCGTAAGCGATGCTTACATTCCTGCCGCCGTCGGTGTAGATGGCGCCTTCGTTCTTCCAGTTTGGAACTCCGGTTGCCATGACGGAATTGTTGGGCATGCCTGAAAAGTATTCGCCGCCTATCTTGAGTACCACGGAAGCGGGTTCGTAGGCGGCGTTCATGACCACCACTGCGTCATGCGCCTTCATCACTTCGGATGCGACTGTCCCTTCGCGGTTATAGGTAAACTTGAGAGCATAGCCCGGCCGGGACATGTCCCAGTCGGCGACGAATACCTGCTGGGCGCTGCCGGAGACGGGGTCCGTACCGTGGAAATGGCGGTAGACTATGCCGGGGGCCACCTGCGTCTCCGTCCAGCCTTTCTGCTCGGGGCGGGTGACAAAGAGGCTTACGCGCTGCGAAAGGTAGTCCCTGACGTCAGCCCATCGGTAATAGGGGCCGTCGAAGGGTTCCAGCGTACCGAAACGGGCTTCCTCACCGTTAAGGAGGAGTTTGACGAGCACTTCACCCTTTCTGCCCTTTTTGGGTGCGAAGAACACCATCTGTATGTTGGTGGCCTTGGGCGAACGGAAGGTCTGGAAGTAGTAAACCAGGTCGTCGGGGTCTTCGGGTACGGTGTCGAAACCATCGATATCCATTATCATGAACAGGGCCATGGCGACGTGGTCGTGACCGAATCGCAGGTCGGCGCCCCGTCTGCCGGACGCCAGTGCGGCGTCGGCCTTGGCCATCATGTCTTCGACTATGGAGCTGCATGGGGTGCGGTAGGGCTTGTATTCCCGGAAGCGTTCGTAGTTGTCGCATTCCCAAAGGAGCGCATACTCCTGCGGCGTGACCAGGCCGCTCAGGTCTACCCGTTGCTCCTCGGGCAGGCTGTTCATACCGGCCACGAACATGTAGAGGTTGAAGAAGACTCCGTAGGGATTGGAGTTTCCGAGTCCGGCGTCCGGGTCTTTGAATACTCGGGACAGCACATCCCTGTACCCGGGGAAACGGCGCAGGAAGAAGTCCTCGGAGCTCTCGGGATAAGGGAAGCGGAAGGCGGGACCGGTATAGCGGAAGGGGTTGCGCCCTTCGTTGGGCCGGGTTGCCTGGATATCCATCGTGCCCTGATGCTCATAGACTTCGGCTCCCGGGGCCTCGCGGGCTATGGATGCGCAGAAGGAGGACATGCTGAGTATTGACCGCACCGACGCTGATGAGCAGGCATCCACGGTGCTGCCCTTGCCGAACGCCGTGGGGAAGTTCTTCACCATGGTACGGGCAATCTGCCGGTGCTGCTCCCAGCCCAGGGGCGTGAGTTCTCCCACCCTGTAGCGGACGTTGTCCCAGAAGGGCTGGAGCCTGTCCAGCAGCTCGCTTCCATAAGGGGTGAGGTTGTCTGCCTTGCGGCCCTCGGCCAGGAGGTTGAGAAAGACGGTGTAGGCCTTCTCCGTATAGGCATATCTTGAGCCGTGACGCCCGTAATGGCTGATGTAGACGGCTTCGTAACCCTTGGGGGCGAGCGTTGACGCCTTTGGGGAAAGGTCGTATAGACAGTCGAGGCCGGAAGACTTGTTCCAGTCGGAGAGGACCTCTTCGCGGACGCCGCTGCGCTGGGCGTTCGCCTGAATGCTCAACACAAGGAGCAGGAGGATGCAAGTGGACAACTTGGTTTTCATGTACTGGCAGGATTTTATTTTCAAAGATAATAAAATAATGCTACTTTTGACCTGTTCTGCAAGGATGACGACACCGGTGAAGAATTCCTGGTGGAGGTTCAGAACTCAGACCAGAATAGCTACCGCGACCGCGTACTGGCTTACGCCCCTCCTGGTCCAAGCCGGCCGACAGCCTCGATTTCGGGAAACCAATTCCGGGACCCGTTCAGGCGAGTCCCGGAAAAGTTTGTTTTGATATGTCAGGAAGCATTCTGGCATGTTGCCAAGTGCTTACTTCAGAGTCGGCAGATCGCCGGTGAAGTCCCAGACATCGCTGCTCCAGCCGAGGGATCGAGCTATGCTGGAAACAGTAGCAGTGGATGCTGCAGCAACACCATAGTAAGGTGCTTGATACTGAGCGTCTGCTGATGTTCCGGCGGGAGTACCGCCTGCAGGACGGTTGCCGTTGACTGCCCAGTTGGTTCCATCACAGTCAATCTGATCTACCATGCTTGTCTGGCAAGTGGTTCCTGTAGCTGTATTGGAGTTCTTATACACCATATCATAGCGCCGATAGCAATTATTCAGAATGTTCTTGAACGATGTATAACCAACTATAGCTCCGGAAGATGCGCTTGTGCTGGCAGTCCCATCAAAAGTGATATTGGGATTCCATGCGATGCACTTGGATATAGTATTATTGGATGCATTGGAAACTGGCCATCCTCCTGAACAAGCACGCCCCACAATGCCGCCCATGGCGCGACTACCATGTGCCATATCCATGGTGGAGTAGCAGTTGGTGACACTTCCGCCTGCCTTGAGTTCTCCAACGATACCGCCAAAAATCTGTGTCCCGCTGGATCCGACAAGTTCACCAGCAGTATAGCAGTTGGTAATTATTACTGCAGCCTGGGTAACACCAATAAGTCCACCTTTAGTGTTGGTCGGATTTGATATAGTGCCATTGTAGTAACACTCGCTAACCGTGTTTGCCGTTTGGAAATCTCCCACGAGGCCTCCAACATTGCTACTTGCAATATCTATATTTACAGTTGAAGAACACTTTGTCAGATTTACCCCGTTTACGTAGCCGGCAAATCCACCAAACGTGCTATTAGTGCCGCTAATTCGGCTTAGTGTTCCGGCTGAAGAGCACCTTTGAACCGTTCCGCCAGTAAGTGCTCCTACAAATCCACCGTCGTTGCCGCCTCTACACTGCATATCAACATTGGCAGAACAATCTTCTACAGTACCGGCTTTAATCTGAGCGGCAAAACCGCCTGCAGTACTTTGCCCTACGACAACAGTCCCTGCAAGGACTTGACAATTGGTAATGGAAGTAGCGTTGTCAACAACACCGACAAATCCACCAGTATAGTTGTTGCCCCTCACACTGCCTTTAAGTGTGCAATTATCGGCTTTTGAGTCTTCTGATGGCATGTATCCGCTGAAACCGCCTATATACTGACCTTGCAGGTCTGACATATCGACAACGGCGTCACAAAACTCGATAGTCCCTCTATGGAACCCGGCAAATCCTCCGATATTGATTTGCTGGCCTTGATCATTGGCGGATTTGACCTGTACATAGGCCTTGCTTCTTACATCGCCATTCTTTGTGATGGTTCCATAATTAACACCGACGAAACCACCTGCGTTAAGGACTTTGCCAGAAGTAGGCTTAGCTGTATTGACAACAACTTTTTCAGCGTCTGTTCCAACCGTACAGCCTTTTATCTGGACATTTGCCTGCAATTGACCGACAAAACCGCCGCAACGTGCATCTTCAACACAATTGCTGGTAATTGTTGCACTCTCAACATGGCAATCTGTTATGATAGAAGCCTTATTGGCTGTTGAACCCACAAAACCACCACAATATTTGGCTGATGCGGTCACGGTGCCATCGGTGAAGCTACAGCCACTAATAGATACAAGTTCGTTAGCAAAACCAATAAAGCCTCCGACGACACCTGGGCCTGTAACATCGGTGCCGGACACTGTACAATTTGTAATAGTTGCAGCGGTATCGCCAGTGCCTTCATTTATTTGTCCGATTAATCCACCGACATAACCGTCACTTGAGTTAACGTCGCAGTCAGTTACGTTTACGTTAGTTATAATGTTACCGGAGCCTTGACAGTACTCGGCAAGTATACCGCGTGTGGTAATATCTGCATCGTTCAGTGTCAGGTCATGAATGGAGCCCTTGAAGACATAAAACAAACTATTGTTAAGACGGCTGATGGACTTGCCGTTGCCATCGAAATCAACAACCTGCGTATAGCCAGAGTTCGTATTGATGTAATTATGCGTAACTCCATCCATATCAACATTATCAATCATCTTAAAGTAGGTGGTGTTACCGCCTGTGGCGAGACCGTTGATGGCAGCCACTTGATAAGCATCTCCAATCAAATAGGCATTGTCGGCACTGGTCCCATTGCCGCCTGCGTACTGGTCAGTGTGGGAGCAGTTGACCTTGATTTCGTTGAGCTTGCCGGGAGTGAGGGTTGCCGCTCCGAGGGTGATGAAGCGGGTGTAACGATCGTTGAAGCGGATAAGGAGCGTGGTGCCTGCGGTGATGCCCTGGCTGGTGGCGGGCAGAGGTGCATAGACCCTCAGGATATCGTCGTTATCCGCATCGCTGGCAGTATAAAGATCGATATTGAGGGTGTTGCCACCATTGAAAATAGCCTCGCTTGCCTCGATGGAAACCGATCTGACGGTCTCGGTGACATCCGCAGGGAGCTTGGCGGTGATGCCAAGCACGCCGCAGACCTCGTCGAAGACGACGCTTTTGAGGTTGTCAAGGCCCTTCTTGGCGGCGATGTACTCCAGATGGCTGGCGTCATTGTCCGCGGCCTGCTTAATGGTATTGTAATCTACAGTACCGCTGGTTTTAATGGACACATCATAGGTAGAAGCGCCTGCGGGGAGCGTTCCGCTGAACGTCGCTTCGGCGTCTCCGTCTCCGGATACCAGGTCAAACTCGGCGAAGCTGGAAGTATTGTCGTGGTCGGCGACGATCAGTTTGTCAGTACTTTTCCACGCAAGTTTAAGGATGGCTTTGCCGGAGCCGTCAACATCGGGATCCAAAGCGACCTTGGTCAGGGCTTCGGAGAGCCTTGCAGAAATGGTAACCACCTCTGCTGCGGGATTCGCTTCAGAGGGATTGTCAGGAGTGAGTTCGTTGCCGGCTTTGTCGCAGGAAACTGCCAGGAGGGCACATGAGAGTGCCACGAAAGAAAGTTTCAGAATCTTTTTCATAATACAGTCCTCCCGTTAAAAGTCTTCATCTTCAAAGATTTCGTTATTCTGCATGTCCTGCAGGGATAATCCCCTCACGCTGTCGGCGATAACCCGTGCCGGACTGACGGTTATCATACGGGTATGCGGAGACTCGTATGAATCCAGGTAATTTGTTTCTTTGTTCATAAGCTTATGTTTTATAATAAATTATCGATAATAGGCTTTATGATGGGCTCCATGACGTCGTATCCGGCAGGACCGGGATGGAGACGGTCGTAGAGGCAATAATCAGGATTGAGGGCGAAACCGTCGTCGGCCACAAGCGAAGTCCAGTAGTCGCACCAAGAGAAGCCCTCGGAAAGGGCGTAGTCCTTGATCATGGCGTTGAGCCAGATGATGTGCTGTCCCTTGGTCTTAGGGTCGGAGAGCCTGGAGTAGCTTTCGTTGCATGGCGTTACGGAGCAGAGGACCACCTTGATGCCGGCGGCCTGCGCCATCTGGGCCATTGCGGAAATGTTGGCCACGATCTGCTCCTTGGTCACGCCCTGTGCAAGGTCGTTGGTTCCGGCCATGATTACCGTCACTACGGGATTGAGGTCAATGACATCCTTCTGGAAGCGGGCGAGCATCTGAGCCGTGTTCTGGCCGCTGACGCCCTTGTCCAGATAGCCGTTGCCGGTGAAGAAACCGGGATGGAACCTGGTGGTGACGTTGTTGCCGCTGAGAGTCATGTATGAAGGCAGGGGGTCCAGCGAAATGAGTATTTTGCTCTTGTCGTCGGTGCGCGACGTGACGGCCCACTGCCAGGTGATGCTGTCTCCCACGAAGATAGCATTGATGCGGCGGGGTGAATCGAGAAGGACCGGCATGCTCGGGGTAAGGTTCCACACAGCCGCAGGCCAGCCCTGCGCCACGGCTTTTGCGGAAACGGTGCCTTCCGTTCCGGCATAGCAGTCAGTAAGAGTAGCCCCCACGCTATTGCTGCCGCAGAACGGAAGCGAAGCGTTCCAGCCTATGCAATCGGAAATCTCGGCTACGGGGTTGCTGCCCTGACGGGTGCACTGCCCCACGAATGCCGCGACGTCGGTCCCGGAACCGCTGATGGATCCTGCCGCGTAGCAATAGGAAATGGAAGAGGTGTAGGCTATTCCCACCATTCCTCCAATCTGCGCGTGACTGCCGCCGGAGACGGTGGTGTTGGCATAGCAATGAGTGAGGTCTCCGTTCTGCACAAAGCCGCTGAAGCCTCCGCAGTGGGCGTTCCTGGCAGTGACGCTGCCGCCGGAAACGTAGCTCATGGATATATCGTCATACTGCACCCCAACGAAGCCGCCGCAGTTGGTGCTGCCAGTGACGGCCGTACCCTCCACATGACACTGGGTAGCGGAGACGTTGTTTCCTCCGTTGTAGGAACTGCCCAACTGCCCTACAAAGCCGCCCACATATGTGCCGGCAGTGGAGGTGAAGACGGCATTGGCGACATAGCAGCCGCGGAAGGATACTCCTGTGTGCGCGAAACCGCAGAAACCGCCGCTCTGGGACTTCCCGCTGAACTTCTCGACAACGGTGCCGAGGGTGTAGCAGCAGTCGGTGAATCCGGAGTTCTCTGCATATCCGGCAAAGCCGCCAGTGTGCTTGACACCGCTTACGTCACCGCTCCCGGAGCACTCGTTATATGAAGATGCGCCGGCAGAATAACCGACGAAACCGCCGGTATATTCACCCGAACTCTCGACAGTGGCGGCGGAAGAGCACCCTGTATAGGAGGCCGCCACTTCGGAATACCCGATAAATCCGCCGGCATGGGCCCCCATCGCAGTGACCTTGGTGCCGGAGAGCACTTCGCAGTCCTTGAATGTGGGACAGGCATAGCTGGCGCGGCCGATAAAACCGCCGACGTCCTTGACTGCAGCCTTGGTGGCTGTAATGACCGCCTTGACCGTGCAGCCAGTGAATCCGGCACCGGTATTGGCCCCGCCGATGAAGCCGCCGGTATAGACCTCGGAAGTGGTAGCTGCGTATTCCTGATTGACGGTGACGTCCTCCACATGGCAGTCGACGAAACGTACAGGCACTTCGTACTTGTCGTCACCTGCGATATCGGTATAGGCGGCGAATCCGCCTGCGTGCCCGCTGGTGCTCGTTACCGTAGTATTCCTCACAACGCAGTTTACTATGCTGCCGGTGGTGCGGACATGCCCGGCGAAGCCG
>CAMOGR010000109.1 GCA_946614205.1 uncultured Bacteroidales bacterium
GGAGCTGGTCGTCCACTGTCTCGTCGGGGCCTATCACGAGGTCCATCTTGCTGTCGTCCATCTCGAGCCAGTCGATGCCGCTCTGGTAGAAGTCGTCGGTGAGAAGGGCCTGGGCCTTGGAACGAAGGTACTTGGCCACGGAAGGCTTGATCGTGATGTCTGCAGCGGCATTGAGGTAGTTGGCTATCCTCTCGAGCTCGGCTGAATATGCGTCGTGGAACCAGATGGTGCGCAGGGAGCCGTCGGCGGAGCGCTTGACAAGGGTGTAGGGACTGTTCTTGTCGGGGTTGTCCCAGGCCTCGAACTCCTCGGGAGTCATGTCTGCTGGGTAGAAACCGGCTCCGGGCAGGCGGTCAGCGTAGCCGTCCACGAAGGACTTGCCGTCAAGACGGTCCCAGGGGCCGTAGTTAATCGCGACGAATTCTTTCTGCGAAGGGTCCGAGATGGTGTCCAGGACTGCCTTGTCGCCGAAATACTGTTTCCAGTAAATTTCGTCGACGGCGTCGGCCGCGAAACGGTATAGGTTCAGGACCTCCTTCCCGTTGTCGGTGATGCCGCGCAGGTCGGGAGCCTTGATGGTTATGACGGCGTAGTCGCGCAGGCGCCTGTCAAAGCTTGAGTGTTCAGTCTCTTTGCAGGAGGGCAACAGCAATGTCGCTGCAAATGCAATTGCGAGAAACTTTTTCATCGTATGGTCAGTCTATATATAAATCATTATGAGAATCTGCGCCGCAACCACCCTGAGGAACATGGTCAGAGGATAGACGGTAGCGTAATTGACGGCAATGCGGCCGGCTCCGTACATCTGCTCGGAGAATGCGAGGAGGGCAGGGTCGGTGGTACCTCCGGACAGCAGTCCGCATATACGGAAGAAGTCCATCTTGAGCAGGAGCTTGGCCACAAGGGCCACGATGAGCATGGGCACGATGGTGATGATTGCGCCGTACAGAATCCAGATCCAGCCGCCCCCGGTGAGGCTGCTGACGAAGTTCTCCCCTGCTCCGAGACCGACGGCGGCCATGAACATCGAGATGCCTATCTCGCGAAGCATGAGGTTGGCGCCCAGCTCGGTATAGGTGGTGATGCGCATCTTGGGACCGAAATGTCCGAGGAGGATTGCAACTATGAGGGAGCCTCCGGCAAGACCGAGCTTGAGAGGCTGGGGGATATGCGGGAAACGGATCGGAATCATGCCCACCAGCACACCCAGGGCAATGCCGAAGAAGATGGGCACGAGGTTAGGTTTGCTGAGGTTCTTGGGCTGGTTGCCCACGAGGGACGCAAGCTTGTTGATGCCTTCTTCCGTACCTACCACCTTGATGCTGTCTCCAACCTGCAGAATCAGGTCGGGGTCGGCCTGGATTTCTATGCCGGCGCGAAGGGCGCGGGTAACGTTGACGTTGTATTTATGCCTGATATCCAAGCCCTTGAGCGTTTTGCCCGTAATACCTGACTTGGTGACGGAGAGCCAGCGCACAACAAGGTTGCTGCCGGGCTTGCGCCATTTCTTGAGGTCGATGGGGCATTCCTCGCCGAAGACCATCTTGGCCTTGTCGCGATGCGCCGCGTCCGAAACTATCAGCACCTCGTCCCCCTCCTTGAAAACCCACTGGGGGTCGGGAATGGTAACCTCGGATTCGCGCATGACGCGGGAAATCACGAAGTGTTCTCCAAGACCCTCGGCCGCCACTTCCGCAAGCTTGCGGCCGTAGATTGCGGGATTCTCAACCTTGCAGGCGATACGGCACACGTTCTGGTCTTCGTCGGAAGACTCGTCGGCCTTGAGCGTTTCTTTGTTTATGTCGATCCTGAAGGACTTCTGGAGTATGATTACCAGGAAGATGGCTCCGAGTACGCCGAGCGGATAGGCCACCGCATAGGCGGAGGCGAGCCTGGAAGCCGCCGCGGAGGCCGCATCGAGGCTGCCGCCCTTGGCGAGAACCGCGCCTGAAAGCGTCTCCTGCGCAGCACCGAGCCCGGGGGTGTTGGTGACGGCAGCGGACATGACGCCAGTGAGGGTGGAGAGGTCTTCCCCGGTAACTGCATGTATCACGAGTGTGGTGGCGACTGCGAGCAGTACCAGCAGCACAGCCATCAGGTTCATCGGGAGTCCGCCCTTTTGGAAGGACCGGAAAAAGCCTGGACCTACCTGCAGGCCAATGGCGAAGACGAACAATATGAGGCCGAAATCTTTGATGAAAGAGAGCATTATCGGGTCTATGCGAAGGCCGAAGTGGCTAAGGATAATGCCCACGAAAAGAATCCAGGTGGTTCCGATGGAGATGCCTTTGACCTTGAAGCGGCTGAGGTACAGGCCGCTTGCAATCACGAAGGCCATGATGAGTATGGCACCTGCGGTGCCCTTTGTGAGAGTTTGCAACATAACGGCCGCAAAGGTACAAAAGTTACGTGAGTTATTGAAATTTTTTGTATATTGCCCGAAAGTAAAAAGTTATATGAGCGAAAAGAAATCCTTCTTTCAGAAGCTTAGCGACATCACCAATATCCACCACAGAGCTGCGTTCTCTGATGTTGCCAAGCACACCGCGCCCAAACAAAGCGCCTTCCTGCGGCTTGCAGCCTCGCGCTACTCATGCCGTTCGTTTACCTCTGAGCCCCTTAGCGAGGCCGAAATCACCTCCCTGCTGGAGGCTGCCCGTCTCGCTCCCACCGCCTGCAACAAGCAGCCGGTCCACCTCTGGGTGATCAAGACTCCCGAGGCTCTCGCAAAGCTCAAAGACGTAACACGTTACACCTTCGACGCCCCGGCAGTCATCCTGGTGGCCTGCAATCCCGAGGACGCATGGGTGCGCTCCTGCGACGGAAAGAACGGCGCGGAGGTGGATGCCGCAATAGTCGGCACGCACATCATGATGGAGGCGGCTTCGCTCGGTCTCGGCACCACATGGGTAGGCTCCTTCGACCCTGCAAAGCTGCTCGAGCTGTTCCCGCAGACCGCAGGATGGACCCCCGTGGCCCTGTTCCCCGTCGGTCATCCATCAGGCAAGCCCTCCGAGCGTCACGGCGAACGCAAGACCCTCGAAGAACTGGCCTCGGAACTTTAGAAACTGCCTCAGGCCTCTTAACGGCTGCGCCAGAAGGCCGTCATATCCTCCAGCGTTTTGCCCTTGGTTTCGGGCACAATCTTCCACACGAATGCCGCGGCGACAAGGCATATCACCCCGTACAGGGCATAGGCGAAGAAGTGGCTGAAGTTGTACATGGGCACGAAGGTGGAACTCACGACGAAGTTGAACACCCATTGGAAGGCCACTGCAATGGCGGTGGCCTGGGTCCGTATCGTATTGGGGAACAGCTCGGCAATGTAAACCCAGCAAATCGGGCCCCAGCTGAACATGAAGCAGGCGCTGTAGACCATTATGCTGATAACCGGCACCCATGAAGGCAGCGCTGTCACATTCGAAAGGGCCACGCCGAAGGCGCCGACGGCCATTCCAAGCGAACCTGTGATGAGCAGCGGCTTACGGCCCAGCTTCTCCACGGTGAACACGGCGACCAGGGTGAAGGTTATGTTGATGATGCCCATGATGACCGTAAACAGCATGTTGTCGCTGACTCCCATGGACTCGAAGATGCGGGGCGCGAAATACAGCACGGCATTGATGCCGATTATCTGCTGGAACACGCTCAGCATGCACCCGATGAACACCACCATGAAGCCGTAGGCGAAGAGTTTCTCGTGCTTGCGCTTGCTCTCCGCGTTGACCGTGGCCTTGATGTTGGCAAGAATCTGCCTTGCGCGCTCCTCGCCGTTGATGTTGGACAGCACGGTGAGCGCCTGCTCGTCGTGGCCGTGAATCGCAAGGTAGCGGGGCGTCTCGGGCACGAGGAGAATCAGCAGGGAGAAAAGTCCTGCGGGGACAGCCTCCGAGACGAACATCACCCTCCAGCCCACGGAGTTGGTCCATGCCACCACGTCGGGGTCGGAAGCATGGCTTTGGATAATCAGGAAGTTGACGAAGTACACCACCAGCTGGCCGAAAATAATCGCGAACTGGTTCCATGACACCAGCCTGCCGCGACGGCCCGCAGGAGCCACCTCGGCTATGTACATGGGGCAGAGCGCAGATGCCAGTCCCACGCCCACTCCGCCGAGGATGCGGTAGCAGTTGAACGCAACCAGCAGTCCGCCCGTCGCGACTCCCTTCTCGAAGAAAAGGAACTCGGGGTTGTAGGAGCCGAGTGCGCTCAGAAGGAACAGGATGCCGGCGATGAACAGCGACTTCTTGCGGCCGAGGTAGAGCGCCATGCGGCCCGAAATGATGGCTCCGATGATGCAGCCGATAAGGGCGCTGGAAGTGGTGAAACCGTGCAGGGCGTCGGTGTAGCTGAAGTCGGAAGCCCCACCGAAGAAAGCCTGAAGTCCACGCTCGGCACCGGAAATCACGGCGGTGTCGTATCCGAAGAGCAGTCCGCCTATCACCGCAACGAGTACGATGCGGATAAGATAGGCGTAACTGCCGGTCTGACGGTAACTACTTTGCATACAGATTGAGGAGGGTTTCGTAGAGTTCCTGCTTGCCGGAGGCGGCTACGGGCTCGGCGCCGGCCTTTGCATATCCGTAGAGCTCCTCCAGCGTGGCCTTGCCTTCCTCGAACTTCTTGCCGAGGCCTTCATCGAAGCTGGAATAACGTTCGGCGACCATTTCGCAGAGCGGACTTTCGGCAAGGACGGCGTCGGCGCAGAGCAGTGCGTGAGCGATGGTATCCATGGCGCTGATGTGGGCGATGAAGATGTCCTCGGGGTCGGTGGAGGAACGGCGCAGCTTGGCGTCGAAGTTGAAGCCGCCGTCGCCCAGGCCTCCGTTGCGGATTATCTGCATCATGGCCT
>CAMOGR010000110.1 GCA_946614205.1 uncultured Bacteroidales bacterium
CGGCAGGCTCACGAAACTGCCGTTGTCGGTGCAGTTGACGACCGCCCAGTCGACGCTCTCGGTAAGATTGAAAGCACCGTTCTGCACTGAAGCCTTGCCGCTGACGGCCTCGCCCCCGATGGAACGTACCTTGACGGAAGAAATGGATGCGCTGCCCGAAACCTTCACATTGATGACGGCAACGGGATCGGTGAAGGTGAGGATATTTCCGGTTTCGGGGCTGTACGATGCATATCTGGGGTAATTGGTGAAGTTCGACTTCGTGGTGTTCCAGAACTGAGACATGGGCACGACAACGTCGGTCTTTACGTTGGCGCCGTACCATTTGGAGGATCCGGAATTGAACAGTACGGCCTCGTACTTCTTGTCGGCGGCCTCGTTGACCTCGATATACCTGCGGCCGTTTGCGTCGGTCTTTACGGGATATGCGGCGTCGTTTATCCTCATGCTCCAGGAACCGCTGTCGGAGAGCCCGAGTGCGTCACGCAGGCTGTTGTCGTAATTGATGTAGAAACGGACCTTGCCGTTGGAGGC
Organism: uncultured Bacteroidales bacterium; assembly: GCA_946614205.1. The sequence continues at coordinate 535 of CAMOGR010000110.1, forward strand.
TATGATTGAGTTGAGTCCTTCGAGCACGCCGAAGGTCCCTCTCTTGATGGTACGGGCTTTGGCTGATACCAGTTCGGAGTCAGGCACGCCGTTGCTGTGCCTGAGGGTGATGCCGAAGCCTTTGGAAAGCTCTGCCGGCAAAAGAACGGCATAGTAGAAGTTCCCGGGAACGAAGCCTCCGTCGGGCGCCTTGAGCGTAATCTCCTTGCTTCCGGCGGTGATGCCTTTGAGCACGGGTATACCGCCTTCGAATGCTACGCTGGCTGTACCGGCGATGTCTTCGTTGTTGTTTCCCTTGATGACGATCTCGCTGACTCCTTCTTCGGAAAGTGCGAACTTGATGCCGCCTGCTACATTGAAGAATGTCATGGTCCGGCTTTCGGACTTGGCGACGGTGGGGAAGGCCTTGCCGTCGAAAGAACCGGCGACGGCTTCCTGCACGGCAGGGACGGAAACGGAAATCTCTCCGCCTGCGCTTACTGCCGAGGCGTTGTCGGCGGGATATACGCCGTAGAAGTATGTGGAAGTTTCGCCTACGGTTCCGGCAAACGTAGCTGTCTTGCTTGCAGAGCTCTCCTTGGATGTGAATACCGCACCCGTGGTCCCTTCGCCGGCGAATACCATTATCTTGTCGCCGGCATTCCACCAGACGCTCTTGCCGTCAGGCTGTACGGCGGTGCGCGTGGCAGGATCGAGGCCCTCGCGCACTGCGACGACCGTGTCCTCTCCGGCAGGGATGACTATTTCTTCCTGCTTCTCCTTGGCACAGGAGAATACGGCGGCTGAAGCGAATGCCAGCATCGTTACTTTGCAAAATCTCTTCATGGCAGTCTCGTTTAAAAGTCCCAGTTCTCATCCACGATGTCTTCCGAGCCTCCGTCTACGAGGCTGTCACAAAGCAGGACGGGGATGTATGCGTCCACTTCGGTCTTGGGCATTTCGTAGTCCCTTCTGTTACGTTTGATCATTGTTCTGACGAATATTGATTGTTGGGGCAGGCTCTACGGTCAGGCGGGGCCTGCCAGTGCGTTATAAGGTCATAGTGATAAGTGCAGGGTAATGGTCCGAAGGATGGCAGAACTTGCGGATTACCGAATCACGCTCCGCCGCGGGGAAGCCCTCGTACAGATATTCTGCCGATTTGACCTTATCCATCAGCGGGGGAGTGACGTAGACCATGTCTATCCTTCTCCCCGACAGCGTGCTCTTGCAGAACTGCCCCCTGTGCATGGCCTCGATGAGGTCGATGTAGGGAGTCTTGCCCAGCACATAGTCGTGGACGAGGAAAGCGGGGTCGGATGCTTCGCGCTTGTAATGGAAGTTGTCGACGGACGAAACCGTATTGAAGTCGCCTGTCATCAGCCACATCTGTCCCTCCGCTCCGGGAACGCTGCCGATGGTCTGCTCGCAGATGTATTTCATTTCGGCGGCGCGGAAGTAGTCTCCTCCGCGGGCGGCAGAGCTCGCCTCCTGGTCTTCTGCGCCATAGGCGTACTTGAACGGATAGGTGTGAAGCGTCACGATGTTCAGTTCCTTTCCGCCTCCGAGCTCGACCTTGGCCCAGCCGGCGCCGTGGACCACGATGATGTCTTCGCCGTTACCCGTCATGCGTTTCACGATCCTGAGCGGGTACTTTGACGTGATGACTTGCGGGAAGGTGTCACGCACTCCGCACACCAGCGTATAGCGATGCCCGTACCGCCCGGCCAGGATGTCCCAGTTCCAGGGAAGGTACTGTTCTTCCGGCATCTGCATCTTTTCCTGAGAAGCAGTCTTGTAACGGGAGCCGGCTTCGGCCCATATGCAGATGTCCGGGTCGATTTCCTGGACGAATGCGATGAAGTTGTCGTATCCGTTCCCCTGGTCCGACCACATGCCGTTCTGGATGTTCCAGTAGAGGATTTTCAAATCCTTCCCTCCTGCACCGGAGCAGGAGAGAAGGAAAAATGAAAAGGAAATCAACAACAGTGCTTGAAGATACTGTTTCATTACGGTGCTACGTAAGTCAGGCCTGTAATCTTTGCTGCATTGGTAGCGGAGAATGTTCCGATGTAATTGAGGAAATTCTCGGAATCGACGCTGTACATTTCACCACCGTATACGCCTATCCTGCCGCTGACGGTGACGTCGCTGATATGGTCGAATTTGCTGCAATTGGCACAGATGAGCCCGAGGTATGAAGTGTTTGCGCCGAGTATGGTGCCGTAGTTGGCCCCGCCTTCGATATATGCTGAATCGATGTCGAGGAGAGCTGCGAGACCGCCTGCCGTCGTCTGTTTGTTGCTCGTCGTCAGATTGCCGTAGTTGACGCAGTCCACAAGTCCGCAGTTTGTCTTGAGGTAGCATACCACGTTGCCTATGCGGCCGTTGACAAAATCATTGGTCTGGTCTGCATAGTTGGTGCAGTTCTCGATGACAGTGTTGCAGTTGGCAGTGGCGAGGATGCCGCAGCTGCGGCCGACGTTGAGCGTAATCTTTCCCTTGGCCGTGCAGTTCTTTATCCTGTTGAAGACGTTTGCGCCGCTGGCCGTGGTGGCGAACCCGGCAATTCCTCCGAACTGCACTCCTGTTGCGCCGGCCTTCGTGTTCATTCCGCTTCCGCCTGTCACGGTAAGTTCGACAGTGCAGTCTTCTATGATGCTTTCGCCGTCTTCGTCGTCACTGAACACGAAGCCGGCTATCCCACCGATGGCGAAACGCTTGTTGTCGGTGTTGTTACCATAGCTTTCGATGCTTCCCGTGACGTTTACATTGCTGATGCTGGAAGCGTAAACCGTTCCTGCCAGCACACCGGCGTCTGCTGCAGATTCAGCGCTGAAGATCACCCCGCTGCATTCGACATTGAGGTCCTTGACGGTTGCGCATACGAGCGATCCGAAGATGCCCCAGGTGCAGCCGTTGGCGATGCTGGCGCTGCCGGCACCGAACTTTATCGTATGGCCGCCGCCGTCAAACACATCGGAGAAGGACGCTCCTTGAGGTGCGCATGCATTGTTGCCGTTCCCCGTGCTGGTAACGTTGCCTACAGGAGTCCAGGTGCTGTAGGAAGTGAGGTCGATGTCTGCAAGGAGGGCGATCTTGCCGTCGCTGTTCCTCCACTTGTCAAGAGGCTCTCCTGCATTGACGGCATCCCTGAACGCTGCAAAGTCTTCAGCGGAGGCAATGCCGCCTGAAATTGTGGCGGATGTGATGGAGACTTCCGGCATGGCCGTCAGTTGTCCAGCCTTCAGCGTCCGGGCGTTGGTGCCCTTTACCACTTTGAGGCCGTCAGTCGTCGTGAATTCAACTTCGAAGCCTTTCCCGTAAGCTCCGGGAGGGATGGAGATATAGATGTCAAGCGGAGTTGAACCGAGGGCTGTTCCCTCGCAGTCGATGACTATCGTCTGGTACGATGCGTCGATTCCTTCGGTGAGGGCGGCATCGGTATAGTTGATTCCGAAAGGACCGCTGACCTGCTCTCCGTCGTTGCCCTTGAGGGTTACGGCGCTGAGTTTCAAGCCGTCGTCTCCCGAAACAGGTATCTTCAGGACGGCAGTCAGAGGATGGAATGACAGGGAAGTCCCGGACTCGGAATATGCGGCCAGGGGTATGTCGGTCGTCTGCTCGAGAAACAGTTCTTCGCTGAGCCAGACGGTATCGTCGTTGTAGTACAGCATTGCGGGGCAGACCGCGCAGTACGGGGCGCTGACGGCATCGGCGAATTCGAAGCTGGCGCCCTCTCCTTCAGTATTGATTGCGCTGGAGCAGACTCCGTTGACGTCAATGGCGTCATCAGCGTCCCAGCTTACCTTGACTCCGTTTATCGCAGTCTTGGTGAGAGGGGAGAGCGTGGCCTCGAGCGTGGTCACTTTCGAGAGTTCGGGAGCAGATTCCTGCTTGGTACAGCCCACTGTGAGCAGTGCAGCGCATGCGGCTGCGGCAAGTATGTACTTTTTCATTGCTTTACAGTGCTTTAGTAGTCCCAGGAACCGTCTATGAGTTCGAAGTCGTCGATATTTCCGGAAAGGCTTCCGGAGTCTTCCAGAAGGCTCAAGCCCGGAGAGAATTCTCCGAGCTCAGCCTTTGGTGTCTGATAGTTGGACTTCATAAATTATTTTGCTACGAAGCTGAGGCCCGAAATCTTTTCGGCAGCGCCGTCGACGAGGAAGCCGATATAATCCATGAAGTTGTTTGCGTTGACGTCTTCAAGGTTGTTTGCGTCAGAACCTATCTTGCCGCTGACGGTGACGCCGCTGACATGGTCGAACTTGCTGAAGTTGGCTCCGATGAGGCCTCTGTACTGATTGTTCGTGCAGAGGATGGTTCCGTAATTGGCACCGCCTTCGATGTAGCAGCTGTTGTCGTTCAGGAGAGCGAACATTCCGCCTGCGGTGGTTGCGGAGTCGGTGGTGGTGAGGTCGCCGTTGTTGACGCAGTCGATGATTGCGCAGTTGACTGCAATGACGCAGACGAGGCCGGCCTCGCGTCCGTTGGCGAAGTTGTTGACCTGGTTTGCGTTGTTGACGCAATTCTTGAAGATGGTTCCGGAGTTGCCGACACCGGCAAGACCTGCGCAACGGCCGCAGTCGATTGCGAGGGAACCGTTTACGGTGCAGTTCTCGATGTTGACCCGGGAGTCGTCCTTGGGAGTGGTGCTGAAGCCGCAGATGCCGCCGAAGTGTACGCAGGTTGCGCCGTTCTTGGTGTTCGCGCCGCTGTTGCCCGTGACCGCAAGGTCTACCTCGCAGTCCTTGATGACGGTGTCGTAAGATACGCCTTCTTCAGCGATTGCAAATGCAAATCCTGCGATTCCGCCGGTGGCGAAACGCTTGCTTTCGGTCTTGGTGCCCTTTACGTTGAGTTTGCCCTTTACCTTGACATTCTCGATGGTGCTGCTGTAAACGGTGCCGGCGAGTACGCCTGCGTCTGCGGTGGCTTCAGCCTCGAGGGTGACGTCGGCTTCGAGCGTGAGGTCCTTTACGGTAGCTTTCTGGAGGCATCCGAAGAATCCCCAGGTGTTTCCGTCGGCAATGACGCCGCTGCTGGCCTTGAAGTTCTTGATGGTGTGTCCGCCACCGTTGAAAACGCCGGTGAAGGGTGAACCCTTGGGATCGCTTGCGTTGTTGCCGTTGCCGGTGCTCTCGACAGCTCCGATAGGAGTCCACTCGCCGAAGGAAGAGAGGTCCAGGTCTGCGAGGAGCTCGACTTCACCGTTTGCATTGAGCCAGCGCGAAATTGCGTTGCCTTCGTTGACGGCGTTTACGAAGTCTGTGAACTCGGCTAGATCGGTGATGCCGCCTATGCTTGCGTTAGGGTCGATGACGGCGGTGTGTCCGAGCTGGCTGATGGGGACGTCGAGGGTCTGGCCGGAGCCGCTGAACTTGAGGACGCCGCTGCGGGGTGCGGTGTCGGTCGCCTCGTTCTTGTAGTTGGAGGCAATCTTGAGGGTGATGATGGTGCCGTTTTCATTGCCGGCCCCGGTGTTGGGGCTTGCGGTCACCCAGTCTGGAGTGAGGACGAGCCAGCTTGTGGCGTTGGTCTTGAGAATGAGGGTCTCATCGCTGGGATTGTTGGCCGCGATGTCGCTGATGGCGGTCCTGTCTGCAGTCATCGTGTAAACGACTTCGGGTTCTTTTTCCTTACAGGATGCAATCAGTGCAGCTCCGAGGAGGAGTGCAAAAGAGGTGCGGATAAATGCTTTCATAAAAAATAATTTTGGGTTGATTAGTGTTTTTTTCGTAAAATCATATATGTCAGGCAACTGCGCTCACCGCCCGAGTCGCAAGGACGGCTTACGATGCTTCCGCGGGAGGTCGCCGGATTCCAGATCCACATGGAGGAGGAGCCGCCGCCGTCCATCCTGGTTGCGTTCCAGCCGCCGAGCTTCCGGGCGATGCGGAACATCTCATATCCCTTGACGCCCATGGAATACCACAGCTGACGCCCGTCTATTTCAACCAGCCATACCTTTTTGCCGTCCTCGCTTACGATGGGATAAGTCATTGGATCGTAATTGGTAATGGTCTGGTTGGTAGTCGGAATCGTGGATGTGGCGTCATTGCCTCCGTCCATTATCATGAACATGGTAGAAGCGAGGGCTGTTATCGGAGTAGCGTCATGCCCTTCGACGCTGATGTCGCATTTGAACTCAATTGCGTCGCCAGGCTTCAATGCCGCAAATTTCGATGCATTGCTTCCGCTCACGGCTATGCCGACCATGCCCTCCCGGGTAATGTACGGAAGGTCGGCAAGGTAGCTGCTGCGGCCGTCCAGGACGCTGACCACCTTTGCCGGTGCATACCCGGCATTGACTTTCATCGGCTCCGAGTTGTATTCGCAGATTACATATACGACATCGCGGGCCAGATCGTTGACGAGCTCGGGATGCGCCTTGTGCGGCGTGCGTACGTACCTGGACGTAAACAGGTTGACGGGCGAGACCGAAGGGGAGGAGTGCCGGAGCGTAGTGTCGTTTACCGTGTTGAAGGCATACTCGGCGCCTCCTGAGCGTATCTTCCCGGAGAAGGCTTTCTTGCCGCAGGCGGCTGTACCGTCTGCATAGACGGCAAACGCCCAGGAATGATTGACAAGGTTCTTCACGACGGAGGGATTGTTGATGTACACAGGTTCTCCGTCCTGTACGTGGAAGCCCCTGGAAATGCCGTTGTTGGAATCGAAGAAACAGCAGTTGGTGCCGGCAAGCACCGACTGGCCTTCGCCGCGCTTGCGGGAGCAGAGCTGCGAAAGCGTCTCGCGGATGTTGAATCCGTTGTTGATGTTGCCGTTTCCGTTGGGGTTGGGGAACAGGTCGTCAGCGACGGCTGTGGCGAGTTCTATGCCGGGAACCGAGAGATCGATTTCGAGTACGAACATGTGCCGGGGGACCTGCGTGAAGGAGTAATGGTAATATGTCGCTCCTTCGTGCAGCCTGATGCTTTCGACAGTCTCCCAGTCGTAATAGGAATCCGCCGTCCAGTCGATGTAGTTATCCTCGATTACGTATCCGCTGGAGGCGTTCATCATCGAGTTCAGAATGGCGTCTGACGGCGCTGCAGCCGGGTTGGAGACGTATTTGTCATAGTCTCCGACATGGCCGTTTCCTGTATTTCCGGTGAAGTTTTCCTTGACTTTGTTGAAGGAACAGCCCCAGCCGGGACCGAGGGACCCCGATATCTTGCCGAGAACTGCCCCTTTGTTGGTGCATCTTGAGATGACTCCGTCGTTGTGCCCGACCAGGCCGCCTTCCTTGCATGGAATGCTGACCAGCAGGTTGCCGTT
>CAMOGR010000111.1 GCA_946614205.1 uncultured Bacteroidales bacterium
CGATTTTCGGAAACGCCTTTTTTATGATAATACTTGTAATCAATTGCGGCAGCTCTTCCATCAAGTATCAGCTTCTTGACATGAAGAGCGACGAAGTGTATGACCTTCTCGCCAAGGGTCTTGTGGAAAAAATCGGTCTTCCCGAGGGTACCATCAAGCATCGTCCCACCGGTAAGGACGGCTTTGTCCGAGATCTCCCTATCCCCGACCACAAAGTCGGCATGAAACTCGTCATGGACGCCCTTGTCGACCCTAAGTTCGGAGTCCTCAAGTCTTTCTCCGACGTCGAGGCAGTGGGCCACCGTATCGTCCAGGGTGCGGACTTTTTCTCCGGCAGCGCCCTCGTCGACGACGACGTCCTTAAGAAAATCGAATTCTGCTGCGATTTCGCACCTCTTCACAATCCCGCGCACCTGCTTGGCATTCACGCAGTTACCGACGTCCTTCCGGACGTTCCCCAGGTCGTTACCTTCGACACCGCCTTCCATCAGACCATGGAGCCGTACGCCTACATGTACGCTCTCCCCTGGGAATATTACGAGAAGTATCGCATCCGCCGCTACGGAGCCCACGGCACCAGCCATCAGTACGTTTCCCAGCGCGGCGCCGCCCTCGCAGGCCTTGACCTCGGCAATTCCCGCATCATCACCTGCCATATCGGCAACGGCAGCTCCGTGACTGCGATACGCAACGGCAAGTGCATCGACACCTCCATGGGCTTCACTCCCCTCGAGGGCATGATAATGGGAACCCGCTGCGGTATCATCGACGCCAATATCGTTCCCTATCTGATGAAGAAAGAGAATCTTACGCCCGATGAGATGACCACCATCATGAACAAGAAGAGCGGCTTCCTGGGCCTCAGCGGCGTCAGTTCCGACGCCCGCGACATGAACGACCTCGCCCTTCGCGGTGACCAGAAGGCCAAGATTGTCCTCAAGAAGCTCACCTTCGACATAGTCAAGCTCGTAGGCGGCTACATCGCGGAAATGAACGGCGTCGACCTTATAGTCTTCACCGCCGGCATAGGCGAGAACAACCCCCGCCTGAGGCGCCGCGTATGCGAGCAGCTGGGCTACATGGGTGTCAAGATCGACTCCGAGGTCAACGAGTCCGCGCGTGGCGAGGAGACGCTCCTCTCCACTCCCGATTCCACCGTCAAGGTCGCCCTTATCCCCACCGACGAGGAACTCGTGATCGCACGCGACACAATGAAAATAGTATCAACAATAGATGAATAGAATATGATTAAGAAATTTGACGACGTATTCAGCACCCTCAAGGAAAAGGGTATCTGCAAGAGGCTCATCGTTGCATGGGGCGTTGATTCCCACAGCATAGAGGCCGCATACCTGGCCGCGGAAAAGGGTTTCGTAACCGTCACCCTGGTCGGTGACGAGGCACTTATCAAGAAGGTCTGCGAAGAGCATGGCCTCGATGCCTCCCGCTTCACGATTGTCCACAATCCCGTGGAACTCAAGGCTGTGGCACAGGCTGTCCAGATGGTTCACGACGGCGAGGGCGACGTGCTCATGAAGGGCCTTTGCTCCACCGACAAGTTCCTCCGCGCCATCCTCAACAAGGAGACTGGACTCCTGCCTCCCAAGGGGCTTCTTTCGCACGTCAGCGTCATCGAGAATCCCTGCTACCACAAGCTTATCTTCTTCAGCGACATGGCCGTCATTCCCCAGCCCGAGTTCCGCCAGAAGGTCAAGATGGCCGGATTCCTCGTGGGCGTGGCCAAGTCTTTCGGCATCGAGAAACCCAAGATCGCCTTCCTTGCCGCTTCCGAGCAGATGCTCGATTCCATGGTAGACTGCACCGAGGCTGCAATGCTTGCCAAGATGTGCGACCGCGGCCAGATTCCCGGATGCATCGGTGACGGCCCTCTCGCCCTCGACGTTTGCATCGACCGCGAAAGCGTGGAAATCAAGAAGCTCCGCAGCGAGGTTGCCGGCGACGCCGACTGTATCCTCTTCCCCAACATCGCATCCGCCAATGTATTCTGGAAGACCAACAGCAAGCTTGCCACCGGCGTACGCCAGGCTGGAATGCTCGTCGGCACTACCGCTCCCTGTATCCTTGCGAGCCGCGCCGACAGCGTCGATACCAAGCTGAATTCCATCGCCGAGGCTGTAATGTTTGTCAGCAAGTAATTGCATAGGAATGCATAACAGAGAAGAAAAGATAGCCGCCTTCGGGCGGCTTCTTGATATTATGGATGCGCTGCGGGAGAAGTGCCCCTGGAACGCAGAGCAGACCATGGAGTCTATCCGTCCTCTTACGGAGGAGGAAGTCTACGAGCTGAGCGATGCCATACTGAAGGGGGATGCTGCAGGGACTTGCAAAGAGATAGGCGACCTGTTGTACCACATGGTTTTCTATGCCAGGATAGCTCAGGAAAAGGGCCTTTTCGACATAGCTGACAGCCTGTACAAGATTTGCGACAAAATGGTGTTCAGGCATCCTCACGTGTTCGGTGAAAATGCTGGCAAACCGGTGACTGCAAAGGAGATAGCCGATACCTGGGAGCTTGTCAAGGCTCGCGAGAAGGGCGGTAACAAGACTGTCATGGAGGGCATTCCAGATTCCATGCCTGCCATTCTCAAGGCCATGTCAATGCAGGAAAAGGCCCGCGGCTGCGGCTTCGACTGGGAGCAGCCCGATGACGTCTGGCCCAAGGTGCTCGAAGAAGTCGCCGAGGCCCGCGAAGCCTGCTCGGCTGCACCTGCTTCCGCAGACCGTCCCGGCGGAGCCGTCAAGACCGTGACCGAAGAAATGACAGGGGAGTTCGGCGACCTTCTCTTTGCCGTAATCAATGCTGCGCGCCTTCACGGCGTGGATCCGGAGGCTGCACTTAACGCTGCCTGTTCCAAGTTCCGCCGCCGTTTCAATTACGTCGAGCAGCGGACTCTGGCCAGCGGCCGCACTCTTGCGGACATGACGCTGCAGGAAATGGACTCCTACTGGGACGAGGCCAAATCAAAGGGGTTGTAGATAAGCAACTTATTACTTAAAGCGCTGCCGCCTGTTGGCTTTGGCTGAAGAAGCTGAAGTGTACTCTGCCGTAGCAGCGTTCTTTTACGAAGTGGGGGTGCTCCTTGAACGAGTATTCCCCGCCATGCTCCAGAATGAAGTAACAGCCGGGGTGAAGAATGTCCTCCGAAAGCACCTTGTCGGGTATTCCGTCAAGGCCCTCAAGTGCGTATGGAGGGTCGGCGAATACTATGTCGAATTTCTCGTGGCAGATGGGGAGAAAGTCGAAAACATTTGAATGTACGGCCGTTACGTTGCTGAGCCCCAGGCGTGCAGCCTCGGATTTTATGAAGCGTGCGTTGTCTTTGTTCATTTCGACGCTCCATACGTGTGCGGCACCCCGCGAAGCGAATTCATAAGCTATGGCCCCTGTGCCGCCGAAGAGGTCGAGGACCTTGAGATCCTCGAATTCGTATTCGTTTCCGAGGATGTTGAACAGTCCCTCGCGGGCGAAATCAGTCGTGGGGCGGGCGTTGTAGCCCATGGGTGGATAGATGGTCTTGCCCTTGAGGCGGCCGCCGATTATTCTCATAGGGTGTCTACGGCTTTGAAATAACGGTAAAGGGCCATTTCTTCTTCTGCCTGCAGCGGGTGACGGAAGCTGATGGTAGTCACTTCCGGGTTGAGCTGCAAG
>CAMOGR010000112.1 GCA_946614205.1 uncultured Bacteroidales bacterium
CAGCCGTTATCCAGCACCAGACCGACCCGCTGTCGGTTCCCACCGTCGACCCCAAACAGAAGAAGAAGGAAGAACGGGAGCTTAGGCGCAAGCTGCGCATTGCCGCACGGGACGCCCGCAACGCGGCGCGCGAGAAACGCTGGGCCGAGCTCGACTCGCTCGACGCAGCCAAGGCCGCCGCAAAGGAACTCAAGAAGCTGGAGAAGGAAAGAGCCCGCAAGGTCCGGCAGCTCAAGGCCCTGCAGCGCCAGAAGGAAAAGGAAGACGCCAAATTGCAAAAGTACATCGAAAAATACCGTAAGGAATATGAAAGACAACAGCAAAAGTCAAAGTCTTCCCCAGAACGCGCACCGTCCGCTGAAGGAGGGGGAGAAGTACCAGCCACTCCTGAGCCCGGACAGCAAGCCGCTGGAAGTGACCCCGTACTCCGTGACGATGGGCCTGCTGATGACGGTACTGTTCTCGGCGGCAGCGGCGTACCTGGGACTTAAGGTAGGTCAGGTCTTCGAAGCTGCAATCCCCATCGCCATCATAGCGGTGGGCGTAACCGGAATACTCGGGAAGAAGGATTCCCTTGCCCAGAACGTAATTATCCAAAGCATCGGTGCCTGCTCGGGCGTAGTGGTCGCCGGTGCCATTTTCACCCTTCCCGCCATCTACATACTCGGGCTGGACGTAAATTTCTGGCAGATGTTCCTCAGTTCCCTGCTGGGCGGCGCCCTGGGCATACTGTTCCTCATTCCCTTCCGCAAGTACTTCGTGCAGGAGATGCACGGCAAGTATCCCTTCCCCGAGGCCACCGCAACCACGCAGGTGCTCGTTAGCGGCGAGGGCGGAGGCTCCAGCGCCAGGACTCTCGTGGTCGCCGGCCTGGTTGGCGGTCTGTACGACTTTGTCGTCGCCACATTCGGCGCATGGGCCGAAACGCTCAGCACCACCGTCACCCACGTCGGGCAGGTCGTGGCCGACAAGGCCAAGCTCGTGCTCAAGCTCAACACCGGAGCGGCAGTGCTCGGCCTGGGCTACATCGTGGGCCTCAAGTACGCATTCATCATCTGCTGCGGCTCACTCCTCGTGTGGCTCGTAATCATCCCCCTGCTCAACCTCATCTGGGGCGAGCAGGTGATCGACCTCATGGGAACCGGCATCACCCAGACCATCTCTGCGATGTCTCCCGAGCAGATTTTCAAGGAATACGCCAGGCACATAGGCATCGGCGGCATCGCCACTGCCGGCATCATAGGCATCATCAAGAGCGCAGGCGTCATAAAAAGCGCCGTAGGCCTTGCCGTGGGCGAGTTCAGGCGCGGCCCGGGCGAGAGCGCATGCAAGGTGGAGCGCACCCAGGAGGACCTCCCCATGCGCACCGTCATCCTCGGCATCACCGTCGCCCTGCTCGCCATCTTCGCATTCTTCGCATTCGGAGGCGTGGTCAACAACGTCTGGCAGGCTCTCATCGGCCTCGTAATCGTTGCGGTCATCTCCTTCCTCTTCACTACGGTGGCCGCCAACGCCATTGCGATAGTCGGCAGCAACCCTGTGAGCGGCATGACCATCATGACGCTGATAATCACGGCTCTGGTGCTGGTCGCCGTAGGCCTCAAGGGCAACTCCGGAATGGTGGCGGCAATGATTATCGGCGGCGTGGTGTGTACCGCGCTGAGTACCGCCGGCGGGCTCATCACCGACTTCAAGATAGGCTACTGGATAGGCACCACGCCCCGCAAGCAAGAGGCATGGAAGTTCCTCGGAATAGCAGTGGCGGCAGCTACCGTGGGCGGTGTTATGCTCGTACTCAACAAGACCTACGGATTCACGGGTGACGGAGCGCTGGTGGCGCCGCAGGCCAACGCGATGGCCGCCGTCATCCAGCCCATGATGAACGGAGGCAACGCCCCCTGGCTGCTGTACGGCATAGGTGCGCTGATTGCAATACTCCTCACCGTCTTCAAGGTTCCCGCGCTGGCTTTCTGCCTGGGAATGTTCATCCCCATCGACCTCAACCTCCCCCTGCTGCTCGGCGGCGCCATATCCTGGTTCGTAAGCACCCGCAGCAAGGACGCCGAACTCAACCGCAGCCGTCAGGAGCGCGGCACCCTCATCGCCAGCGGATTCATCGCCGGCGGTGCCCTCATGGGCGTCGTTTCCGCAATCCTCAAGTTCGCCGGCGTCGACTGGTTCCTCACCGGCTGGAACACCGCAGGCGCTTCGGGCGCGGCTCCGGCAGAGGTCGTCGCAATAGTGCCGCTTGTCGGCATCTGCGCCTACATGATATTTGCAAGTCTCAAAAAATCAACGAAATGAATATATTGGACAGATTCCTGCGATACATCGCAGTAGATACCCAGAGCAACGAAGACTCACCCACTCAGCCCTCCGAGGCCAAGGAACTTGTGCTGCTGCAGATGCTGCGCGACGAACTTGCCGCCATGGGCGTGCAGGCGACGCTCGACGAGTACGGCTATGTAATGGCCACCATCCCCTCCAGCATCGACAAGGACGTTCCCAAAGTAGGGTTCATCGCCCACGTCGACACTGCCCCCGACGCCTCCGGCAAAGACGTCAAGCCGCAGATCGTCAAGAATTACGACGGTTCCCCCATAGAGCTGCGGGGCGTACCCGGGCTCAAGCTTGACCCCGCCGCCTTCCCCGAACTGCTCGCTCACAAGGGCGAAACGCTCATCACCACCGACGGCACCACACTGCTGGGAGCCGACGACAAGGCAGGCGTGGCTGAAATCATGGACGCGGTGCAGTACATCGTCGAGCATCCCGAATTCAAGCACGGCGAAATCAAGATAGGATTCACACCCGACGAGGAAATAGGCCGCGGCGTCGTGAAGTTCGACGTAGACCGCTTCGGGGCCGACTTCGCCTACACCATGGACGGCGGAGAGGTGGGCGAACTGGAGTTCGAGAACTTCAACGCCGCCAGCGCAGTGGCAAGGATTCAGGGCTGCAACGTACACCCCGGAACGGCCAAAGGCAAGATGGTCAATGCTATACTCGTAGCCCAGGAACTTATTTCCCTGCTTCCCGTGGAGCAGCGCCCCGAGTACACCTGCGACTACGAAGGATTCTTCCACATCGTGAGTTTCAAGGGCACTGTGGAGGAAGCCACCCTCACCTGGATTATCCGCGACCACGACAGGGACAAATTCGAACAGAAGAAGGCCCTCGTGCGCCGCTGCGCCGATTTCCTGAACGGCAAGTGGGGCGACGGCACGGTGAGCATCACCGTAAAGGACCAGTACTTCAACATGCGCGAAAAGGTTGAACCCCACTATGATACGGTCATACGGAAGGCCATTCTCGCAATGGAGAAGGCAGGTATCGAGCCCCGCATCCAGCCCATACGCGGCGGCACCGACGGAGCCAACCTTTCGTTCAAGGGCCTCCCCTGCCCCAATATCTTCGCCGGCGGACTCAACTTCCACGGAAAGTTCGAGTGGGTGCCGCTGGAAAGCATGCAGAAGGCATCTGCCGTCATACTCAACATCATTGAACTCTACGCACAATGAGACTCCCGCTGCTTCTTGGCATACTGGCCCAACTGATTCCGGGACTGTGGTTTACGGAGCAGCCCCGGGAATACCGTTCCCTTGTCGAAGGAGACGCCATCTACTTCAGCGCACCTGTACCTGAGAAACTTCCCGCCGGCACCTGGGTGCAGTTCGGAGTTACGCTCGAGAACGGCGGCGACAAGGCTCCCCGCCACTACATAGTGGAAGTGCTGCAGGGCCGCAAGTGGGAGTGCATCTCGAAACCGCTGCACACCGACGGGCTGTCCAGGTACTCGTTCGTCACAGCGCTCTCTTCAGACAGACATCCTTCAACTTACCTCGAGCTGTTCAGGCTTTCGAGGCCCGTGTCCGATTCGCTCAGGGTACGTTGCCGGGTCTGCAGCAACTATGCGGCCGACCGCAGCGAGCTCTCCCGTGACGACCCCGACAACAGGGTGAGCGTCAGGGAGAAATATTACATAGGAGCCAGACTCACCCCCCTTGGGAGGAAGGCCCCGGCCGAGCACAAGAAGGTGCTCATGACCGGCAACTCCTTCACTTATTACTACGGAGTGCCCTTCATGCTCCAGGAGATTGCTTTCTCGCAGGGGCTCGAACTCGACATCAACGCCTCGCTCAAGGGCGGGCAGACCTTCCGCCAGCACACCCGCCTGGTGCTGTCCATGTTGAACTGCTCGCTTGAACAGTACGATTACGCATTCCTCCAGGGTCAGAGCCAGGAAAATGCACGCTACGCCCTCGACCTGTCTGCCGGGAGGGACGTCAAAATGGCGGTTTGCGACCTTTGCGACGCCATCCGCACCACCTCGCCGGGCTGCAATATCTTCATCGAGAATACCTGGGCCTACCCCGCTGGCGACTGGGGCGGTTTCGGCAGCGCCGACCGATTCGACAGCCTGCTGGATGAGGGTACGCGCAAGCTCGCGTCCGCAAGCCATACAAGCATCTCCCCCGTCGGGCAGGCGTTCGCCGCCGTTCGCAACGATGACGACGCTCCCGCAGACCTTCTGGGCGATGACCACAAACACCAGAGCCTCGCCGGTTCGTACCTCAAGGCCTGTGTCGAATACCTGCTGATCAGCGGCAAGCCCTTCAAGGGCGACGTGCCCTGCTGCGGCCTGGACGGCGACACGGCTGGATACCTTCGTTCCATTGCAGAGAAAACAGTTCTAACACAATAGCTTATGAAACGTTTCATACTTGCTGCAGCACTTCTTGCAAGCATCACATGTTCAGCTTCCAAAACACCCGAACTCCGTATAGTGCCCCAGCCCCAGAGCCTGGAGGTCAACAAAGGCTCTCTCCGCATGAAGGGCATCAACATCAACTGCGACCCCGCCCTTGACGCGGCCAGCCAGCGCGCCGTGCGCCAGTTCGCAGACCGTCTGTCGCTGGTGAGCGGCCGCACGAGTTCGGTGGCCACACCAATCGGCCTCGGCAGGACCGTCGAAAGCGGTTCGCCCAAGGGGCTGTATTTCCTGAAGGATGATTCGGTGACTCCCGAGGGATACAGCATCAGCGTTACCCGCCGCGCCGCAATCGTGCGTGCAAGCGACTATAACGGCATTCTGTATTCGCTGCAGACGCTCCGCCAGATGCTGCCCGTCTCCATCTTCGGCACCGCTCCCGACGCCGGCGCCAGGTGGGCTGTTCCCTGCTGCGAGATCAAGGACGCACCCCGTTTCGCCTACCGCAGCGTCATGCTCGACTGCTGCCGTCATTTCTGGAGCCTGGACGAGATTAAGAAAATACTCGACGTCATGGCCATCTGCAAACTCAACCGCATGCACTGGCACCTCTCCGACGACCAGGGCTGGAGAATTGAAATCGACAAGTATCCCCTCCTCACCGAGGTCGGAGCCTTCCGCGACGGCACCATGGTAGGAGGCGACTGGAACTC
>CAMOGR010000113.1 GCA_946614205.1 uncultured Bacteroidales bacterium
GCTCCCGCCATCCCTTCGACAGCTTCATCTGCGCCAAGACCCCCGCCGGCCGCTGGCTCGAACCCGACGAACTCGCCGGCCCCGCAGTATTCCTAGCCTCCAAAGCCTCTGACGCCGTAAACGGCCACATCCTTTACGTCGACGGCGGCATCCTGGCCTACATCGGCAAGCAGCCCAAATAGCTTGATTCCCGCCTTGCCGCTTAAGTGCCTGAGCCTGCTGGAACGTATATTTAGAGGCTGGCCATCCTAGTTACTAACGCATGGAAGGCAGTAGATACAATACTGACATAGTCCAACTTAGTTACTAACGCATGGAAGGCTGTAGAGACGATACTGACACAGTCCAACTTAGGTACTTACGCATGGAAGGCTGTGGAGACGATACCGGCGCAGCCGACTTTGGCCCTTACGAACAGGAGGCGCGCCGGTATCATAGGAACAGCCGGTAATGCAGGAGCAAGAAAAGCTGAAGCAAGAAAAGCAGAAACAAGAAGAATAGAAGCAAGAAACTGAAAAACAAGAAAAACAAGAAGCAAGAATAATAAACAAATGGAACAAGTATTCAGTTACATAATAGGCCTGGGAGCGGCAGTGATGATGCCGATACTGTTTACGATACTGGGCCTATGCATCGGAATCAAGTTCGGAAAAGCCCTCAAGAGCGGACTCCTTGTCGGCGTAGGCTTCGTCGGACTGAGCGTAGTGACAGCCCTGCTCACATCGAGCATGGGAGCCCCGCTCAAAACGATGACCGAAATCTACGACCTTCACCTCGGCATCTTCGACATGGGCTGGCCTGCAGCAGCATCGGTCGCATACAACACCACGGTCGGAGCATTCATAATCCCAGTGTGCCTGGGCATCAACATACTCCTGCTCCTGATCAAGGCAACCAATACAATAAACATCGACCTCTGGAACTACTGGCACTACGCATTCATCGGAGCGGTAGTATTTTACGCCACAGAAAGCATCTGGTACGGCTTCTTCGCGGCAGTAATCTGCTTCGTAATAACCCTCGTCATGGCCGACCTCACCACCCGCAAGTTCCAGCAATACTACAAAGACCTTGACGGCATAAGCATACCGCAACCCTTCTGCCAGAGTTTCGTACCCTTCGCAGAAGGACTCAACTGGTGCATGGACCGCATCCCCGGAATGAAAAAACTCGACATTGACGCCGAAGGCATGAAAAAGAAATTCGGCATACTCGGCGAACCGCTGTTCCTGGGAGTCATCGTAGGCATACTCATAGGCTGCCTGAGCTGCAGAGGCTGGAGCGAACTCGTAAAGAACATCCCCATGATACTCGGACTCGGCATCAAGATGGGAGCCGTCATGGAACTGATACCGCGAATCACCTCACTGTTCATAGAAGGCCTGAAACCCATAGCGGAAGCCACCAAAGACCTGGTAAGCAGGAAATTCAAAAACTCCGCAGGCATCAACATCGGCATGAGCCCTGCACTCGTCATCGGACACCCCACCACACTCGTGGTGTCGCTTCTCCTCATCCCCGTGACCATACTCCTGGCCGTAGTGCTCCCGGGCAACCAATTCCTGCCCCTCGCATCGCTGGCAGGCATGTTCTACGTGTTCCCTGCGGTGCTCCCCGTAACGAAAGGCAATGTAGTCAAGACCTTCGTGATAGGACTTGTCGCACTGACCGTAGGACTGTATTTCGTAACCGACCTCGCCCCCTGGTTCACCCAGGCGGCGCAGGACGTATACGCACGCACGGGCGACGCAGCCGTAGCCATCCCCGAAGGCTTCCAGGGCGGCTCGCTCGACTTCGCCTCCAGCATCTTCTCATGGGTGATTTTCCACCTCGTACACGACTTCAAGATAGTCGGCAGCATAATTCTTGTAGCAATCACCACAGTAATGGCAATCTTCAACCGCCGCCGCATCATCAAGGCCGGTCTCGCCAAGCAAAACGTATGAAACAGATATTAATAACAGCCGCAGCACTCTGCTGCACAATCGCAATGAGCGCACAAACCAAGTACACGATTCAGACAGCCTGTCACCCCGAAGACGTAAAACACTACGACACAGAGACCCTGAGGTCCCGTTTCGTAATGCCTGAGGTCATGGTGGCCGACCAGGTCACCCTTACCTATTCGCTCTACGACCGATTTATCTTCGGAGGCGCGGTGCCCGTCACGCACTCCCTCAAGCTGGAGACCATCGACCCCCTCAAGGCCCCGTACTTCCTGTACGGCCGCGAGCTCGGCGTAATCAACGTCGGCGGCGAAGGCATAGTCAAGGTTGGCGATGTGGGATACACCCTCAAGTTCAAGGATGCCCTGTATGTTGGGCGCGGCAACGAGAAAGTCGAGTTCATAAGCAAGGACCCGTCCAACCCCGCCAAGTTCTACATCAACTCCGCCACCGCCCACAAGGCATACAAGACGCAGCTGATTACTATCGACGGCCGCAAGGGGTCCCTCAAGTCGAACTCCTTCGCAGCCGGACGCATGGAAGACAGCAACGACCGCGTAATCAACCAGTTGATAGTCAACAACGTACTCGAAGAGGGCCCCTGCCAGCTGCAGATGGGTCTCACCGAGCTCAAACCCGGAAGCGTCTGGAACACCATGCCGGCTCATACCCACGCCCGCCGTATCGAAGCCTACTTCTACTTCAACGTGGCCCCCGGCAACATGATATGCCACCTTATGGGAGAGCCGCAGCAGGAACGTGTGGTGTGGCTCGCGAACGAGCAGGCAATCATGAGCCCGGAGTGGTCCATCCACGCAGCCGCAGGCACCTCCAACTACATGTTCATCTGGGGCATGGCAGGGGAGAACCTCGACTACGGCGACATGGACAAGATTCCTTATACCGAGATGCGATAGCCGATGATCATCAGACGCCTGACTCTTTCTGCAGCCTTTCTTCTGCTTGCCGTTCCTGCTCTTTTCGGGCAGCCCCGGCAGCCTGAATTGCCCCCTCTGCGCTTCGACACCGTATCGGAGCTCAATGCAAACCCGTCCCTGAGCGGAGGCCTCCACTGCATGTATCCGGAAGACCAGCCGCGCCCGACCCCTCCGCCGGCAGGCTATGAGCCGTTCTATATCAGCCATATAGGCAGGCACGGCGCCAGGTATCCGCTGGGAGAGACAGTCTACACGGACGTTCTCGATGTGTTCCGCAAAGCCTCTGCCGAAGGAACGCTTACCCCGGCGGGAGAAGAGTTCCTCGCGGCGTATTCGGAGTTCTGCCCGAAGGTAGCCCACAGAGAGGGCGAACTTACCCGCAAGGGGCAGGAACAGCACCGCCGCATAGTCCGCCAGATGTACAGGGATTATCCTGCCGTATTTGCCGGCCCCACCCGCGCGGCGGCCGTTTCCACGCATATCCACCGGGTGATTGTGAGCATGTTCTGCTTCCTGGACGAGGCTCGCAGGCTCGAC
>CAMOGR010000114.1 GCA_946614205.1 uncultured Bacteroidales bacterium
CGACGAAGGCCCGCAGGCCGAAGTACTTCTTCAGGGAGGCGTTCACGCTCCAGCCAGAAGTGGCGGTCGAAAGCGGCAGGTAGTATTGGTACGTCTGGTTTTCCAGCCAGATGCTGGAAGAGGCGCGGTTGGATCCGCCCATTGACCAGGAACCGGAGAGGGTGGCGAAGAGCATTGCGGGTATATCGTTCCAGCGGAGCGTCGCCTGCGTGTTCCAGCGGGTGCTGCGCCGCAAACTGTCGCTGACGGCCAATGTGCGCCAAGACTGCATCACCGCCGCGTCGAGCAGTGATTCGGCGTTGGAGCGAGTCAGTGCATAAGACGATGAAGCAGAGAGTTCAAGTCGCCTCGACAGCTTCCACTGCAGCGAGGACGATGGTGTGAGCGTGGGATAGAGCAGGTTGTCGTGCCCCCGGATGATGAGATAGTGCAGCGTAGCGGGAAGCGCGAGGGTGAGCCGGGCGCCGCCCAGCGAAATGGCATCCGAAACGCGAGCAGTGGGCCGTAGTGCCAGCACGGACAGCGAGCCGGAAGTTATGAAGCCTTCGAACGTCACGCCCTCTGCTTCTGCCCGACGGTCTACATACTCCAGCGCCATGCCTTCCGAGAGGCTGATGCGGTGTCGGCCGGCACTCCACTTATGTGACGTCCGCAGGTCGGTCGAGAAGTCTTGCCCGAACAGATGCTGGCCATACTCCCGTCCGTCGGTCACATAGCGCGCGGCGTGATTGGTGCGGCGATACTTGTTGTCGCTGGTCAGTTCCAACGCCCGTCCGGAGCCCCGACGCAACACCAGCTTCAAAAGATTGTCGGCCTTGAACGAGGGCAGGTCATAGTGCTGGCCGTACTGGTTGCGGCCTCCCTGCAGGGCCGATTCGTTGACCCGCAGCTGTCCCGCTGCCGAGAATTCATTACTTATATAGCGTTTCGCGCCGTTATCCTCGTACGCTGCCATTCCCGAAAAGTAGCCGCGCCGGTCGGTCATCGTGCGGTTTTCCAAGATTTCGAGTGAAGCGCCGTCGGCAAAGCGGATTTCGTCGTGGCTCTCCGAGGTTTCGTTATAGCGTTCACCAGCCGCCTGTAGTGCGAGGCGCAGCTGTCGCGTTTCATCCAACTTGATCAGGTGGTTGAAGGAGCCGAGTCCGGAGATATTGTCGTACCAGTATTCCTTGGGCAGCGAGAGATAGCTCCGGCCCGGGTTCAGGCGGGAACGCAAGTCGCTGTCGACTTCGCCGGGCGTGATGAGGTAAGCGCCAGGGCCGCGCCCGAGAATGGACTGTTGCTGCAATTCCTGCAGGATGTCGCCGCCGTCGTTGTTCCCTTTGATGAGGAAGAGGCTCTGGCGTTTTTTGCCGAAGTTCGAGAGCATTACCCGTGCCTCGAAAAGCGGGAACGGCGGCAGGCCGAGGGCCGCATCGCCCGAGAACAACCAGGTGCTCCGCACGCTCTCCTTCAGGATGATGTTGATGGCGCTACGGTCGGTGAGCGAAATGTCCTGCAACGCACGCACGGGCTGGTGGTTCTGATAGACTTCCACCCGCGCGATGGCATCGGCCGAGAGATTGTTGGTCACTGTGCCATAGCGAGCGCCCATCAGGTCCATTCCTTCCACGTAGAGTTTTCCGATGGCCTTCCCATTGTGCTGGATGCCGCCCGAGGGCGTGACCGTAATGCCGGGCAACTTCTCGAGCAGGTCGCCCATGGATCGTTCGGTACCATCCCGGAAGGCCCCGGCCGTATAGGAAAGCGTATCGCCTTTTTCTTCAACAGCGGCAGCTTCCACCCGCGCCGCCCGCAGTTCCGTTCGCTGCTCCGCCAGTTCAATCACGATGCCGGTGCTTGTACCCGGCACCAGGGGCAACTTCGTCGCGGCAAACCCCATCATCGAAACCCGAATCTCATTGAGCACCACCCCTTCCGGCACCTTCAGCACAAACCGACCCTCTCCGTCGCTATAGGCAAAGGCTTTCTGCTGCGAAGCGGCCAGCCCCAACACAAAAGCCCCGGCCACGGGTTCCTTCGTCTTCTTTTCGCGCACGATGCCCGACACGGCCGTCTGGGCGAGGGCCGCGGTGCAACTGACCAGCAGGGCCAGCAAGAGCGAAAGAATCCGGGGTCGCAACACTATTTCTTGTCTTTCCAATACTCCGTAGGAATTTTTGGGATGTATTTGAAGAACGCAGCCCTGTCGAGTTCCCTGCCATTGGCGTCGGTTGCTCGTGCGCCTTGGCTGTGATGCGCTTCGTCGAAGAAATGCACATCACTCATGAGTTTCGTATAGGTGCTTTCTACCTTCTGCAGTTCGTCCGTTGTGTAATCCGCCCCTCTTTTCTTATTGTGCGGTTCCAGATAGTATTTTCGCAACAGATCGAAGCGACAGCCTTCGGTCAACGATTCGATTCCGGTGAACTTGAAAATGAAAAGATTGTCAGCATCCCGCGCCTCCACGATCAAGCCCGGTGCACCCCATAGTAGCCAGGGCCCGATGTTTAGCGGGATTTCTTCCGTGTACCAGACCGTCCAGTCGCGACCCAGATATTGCGCTGTCGCCTTATGGCAAAGGTAACCTTCTACATCCTTTTCCTCATCCGATAATACCCATTCCGGCAAGATGAGTTGGCCGGTGCCGTTCAGGTGAAGCGTGGCGCTTTTGTAATGCTGAATGAAAGACTGTGTCTGGTAGTCAATAGTCGTGCATTCAAACAATTTGGGACGGAGCCGTGTCAACTGGCCGTATGTTTCATTGTCGGCAATGGAGCCCGTTTCATCAAAGGCGATGAAGCTCAGGGAATCTCTTATCGCTGTCGTTTCGCTGTACCAGGCAGTTCGTCCGTCACAATGGTCAAGCCGCATGTCCGGCACTTTATAGAAACCCTTTGCAGGGTCCTTTTTGTAGAAATACTGATAGCTGCACCGGACATTCTGAGCCTCAGCAGAAAAAGCAAGAAACGCCAGAGCCAGGATGCATAATGACGTGCGAGAGAACAGATTATGGTTTTTCATTACGAGGAGGTTTTAAATCAAGGGGGCAGATATAAGTGACCTCAACTGGTTTGCCGTCTTTTTCTTGCGGGATCCATCTGGGCGATTTGTGGGCGGCGCGCAGAATCTCCGCATCCAGGTCAGGGTGCAGGGTACCGAGCAGTTTGATGTCGTGCATATAGCCTTCGGTGTCCAGTTTGAAATCGAGGAGGATGCGACCTTCCACTCCCGCTTTACGGCACGAGCGCGGGTAATGGATTTCATCGTACAGCCAGTTGACGAATTGTACCCCGTTGACGAAGTTGGCGGGATGTATGGGTTCGGCAGTCAGCAGGGTGATGCCAGCCAGCAGGGGCAGCACCAGCAGCGTGACGGCACGACGCCATCCGCTCTGGGAGGGGCGACGCAGTTGAGCGAGGCGCAGTTTCAGCTGCGCGTGGTTGAAACCATTGGCTTGCAGGAACTGTGATTCTCCTACCGCCTTGCGGATCAGAAGTTTCTGGTATTGGGTGCCGTCGATTCCCTGTCCGAGTATGACGGCGTCCGCTTCGTATTCGTGTAGTAGCTGCAGTTCGTTCCGGCATACCCACACCAACGGGTTGAACCACTGGAATGCTGTCAGGAAGCTGAAGAATAGCATATCCCACGAGTGTCCGCAGGCGACGTGGGCGCGTTCGTGGGAGAATATCGCCGGATAGGCTTCATAGTCGTTGCGGCTCATCACGATGCGGTGCATCCAACTGAAGGAGGCGACATCGCGATCCAGCAGATACAGCCGGCAACCGTCCTGAACATCAAATGGCGCGCTCCGGAAAAGACGGATCATCCGAATGTAGGATACAGCATTGACGGCCAGGACGACGAGCACGCCAACCAGCCAGAGTCCGGCGGCAAGAATCGGCCATTGCAGACGAATAGCCGCTGTCGGCGCTGATACATCAATTTCTTCTATCGCTGCGGGCGCTGATGGAAGGGTGTCTAGCAGCGTCGGCCCCGCCGTATGCACGGGCAGCAGCGGAAGCACCAGACATAGGACCGTGCCCGAAAGCAGCACCGCGCGATTGAAGTGGAAATGCTTGCTACGCCGCGTCACCAGCAGAAAGAAGGCGGAGAAGACAGTCAGGTACAACGCACTTCTGACTAGATAAATGATAAAGGCCGTCATTTCTTGGTGTCTTCGATTTCGGCAATGAGCGCCTTGAGCTCCGCCAGATCCATCTTCTCTTCTTTCACGAACCGAGAGACCATTTGCGTGTAAGAACTACCATAGAACCTGTCGACCACATCGGAAATGGTCTTGTCGACGATGTCCTGTTCGCTCTGCACGGCATGGTAGCGATAGGCGTTAGCATATTTCTCGCGGGCCACGTATCCTTTGTCTTCCAGGATACCCAACTGCGTTGCCAGCGTGTTGTGGTGCGGCTTGGGATCGGGGTAGTACTGCAGGAGGTCCTGGATGAACATGTCCCCATGCGCCCAGAACAACCGCATAATGAATTCCTCTTTGACCGATAGTTTCTTCATCTGAGCCTGAATTATAGTGTTTCAGGACAAAGTTAGAAAACATTTCATAAAACGAAGAATATTATTAGTAGTTCTACGAATAACCCACTACACTCCGAAGGTCTTCTTCCGCTACTTCTACATCAACACCGCCACCGGTGAGAAGTCGGCCGACATGT
>CAMOGR010000115.1 GCA_946614205.1 uncultured Bacteroidales bacterium
CTCGGCGGCTCCCAGCTTGCCTGCGGCATGGGTTACGGCGGCGGCACCTGCCCGCAGGTGGACGACCCCGACTACCTGATGGACTGCTTCGAGGTGGTGCGTGAGCTTGCCGAGGACGGCGTGCTTCTGTCGGCCCGTACGGTATCTTCCGGCGGTCTTGCAACTGCACTCGACGGCATGGTCTCACCCGGGGCCGGAGTTCAGGCGGACATTTCCGGCATCATGAGCTCCAGCGGCGAGACGGACCCTGTACGAATCCTCTTTTCTGAGGTACCCGGGGCCGTGCTTCAGATACGCGACGCCGATTTCGATTATGTGGATGCGGAGTTCCTCCTGCAGGACGTTGCATGGTTCCCCCTGGGGCATCCCTGCGACGACGGCCTGCTGCACCTGGGGACCACTGCAAAATCAGGCATACAAACAATACTTGAATCCCTAATGCAAAATGCGGAAGGAGAAGACTGAATCGGGTGGCAGGAAACCCAAGATATTCGTCCTCGATACGAATGTAATCCTGCATGACCATCTGGCAATCAGGCAATTCAGGGAGAATGACCTGGTCATTCCAACAGCCGTCATAGAAGAGGCGGACAAATTCAAAAAAGGCAACGACACGCTATCCTACCACGCCCGCGGCTTCATGCGCGACCTGGACAAGATCAGCAACGGCAATTCTTTCGGAAAGGAAGGAATCCGCATAGGGAAGGGGCTCGGGCACATCAAGGTCGAACCCAACCATCCTTTCCCCCCCGCTCTCGCCGAACTTTTCAGGGACGATACCCAGGACCACCGTATCCTTGCTACGGCAATGTGGGTGCGCGACAACAATCCCGGGCGCTTCGTGGCTCTCGTCACCAAGGACGTCAACCTTCGCCTCAAGGCCAAGGCTGCCGGAATGGAGGTGCAGGACTACCTGACCGACAAGGTTGAGGACGACAAGATAGAAGGCTCCCAGCGCGAGGTTACGGAACTGGACGTGGCGCCGGCGCTTATGCAGTCCCTTTGCTACGGCCCCGAGAATTCCATTCCCTGGGAGTCCGTGCTCGACACCCGTCCTTACCCGAACCAGCTGTTCAAGCTCCGCTGGCAGGGCGGCGGAGGTGAAACCGCCTGCGCGCGCTTCAACACCGACACCGGCGGCCTTCAGTTCATCCGTTCCCGCGAGGCATTCGGAATCCGTCCCCGCAACGATGAGCAGAAGATGGCCCTGGACGCCTGCATGAACCCCAAAATCGAGCTTGTCGCCCTCACAGGCGGCGCCGGCACCGGCAAGACCCTGCTGGCGCTGGCCTCGGCCCTCGCACAGGAGCGGGACTATGAGCAGATAATCCTTTCGCGTCCCACCGTCATCCTGGGCAATCAGGACATAGGCTTCCTGCCCGGTGACCAGAAGAGCAAGATGGGGCCTTTCCTGCAGCCTCTCATGGACAACCTCTCCGTAATCAAGGACCAGTTCCGTCCAGGTTCCCGGGAAGCCCAGAGAATCGAGGCTATGATATCCATGGAAAAGCTTGTCATAGAGCCTCTTGCGTATATCCGCGGCCGCTCCCTCGGCAAATGCTTCTTCATTATCGACGAGGCGCAGAACCTTACGCCTCACGAGGTCAAGACCATAATCACCCGTGCCGGCGAGGGTACCAAGATGGTATTCACCGGCGACATCTTCCAGATAGACCAGCCCTACCTCGACGAATGGTCCAACGGACTCACGCATCTGAGCGAGAAACTTTCCGGCCAGAAGCTCTTCCAGCACGTATTCCTTCGCAAGGGTGAAAGAAGCGCCCTCAGCGAGCTTGCAAGCAAGTTGCTGTAGGGGAGCCGACTTGGAGCTCCGCTGTTGCTATAAACAATATTTTTTAGTAAATTCGCAACCTGAAATTTCTGATAACCTGTTAATAATATGTTCGAAAACAAGAAAAGAGTATATCGCTTCGGCGGCAAGACCGCAGAAGGCGACGGTACTATGCGCGAACTCCTCGGCGGCAAAGGTGCAAACCTCGCCGAGATGAGCAAGCTCGGGATGCCCGTCCCGGCCGGATTCACCATCACAACCGAATGCTGTGCAGAGTATTACGAGCTCGGCGGCGGTTATACCGATGCCCTCAAGAAAGAGGTCGCAGCAGCTCTCGAGGCTACTGAGAAGCTCATGGGCAAGAAATTCGGCGACCCCGAGGATCCCCTCCTCGTAAGCTGCCGCTCCGGCGCACGCAGTTCCATGCCCGGCATGATGGACACCATCCTCAACATTGGACTCTGCTCCGCCACCCTCCCCGGTATGATCAAGAAGACCGGCAATCCCCGCTTCGTTTACGATGCATACCGCCGTCTCATCATGATGTACTCCGACGTCGTCATGGAGAAGGCCGAAGGCATCGAGCCCGAGGACGGCCAGGGCATTCGCCAGCAGCTCGACCGCATGATGGAAGAGCTCAAGGAGAAGCGTGGCTACAAGAATGATACTGAGATTACCGCAGAAGAGCTCAGCGAACTCTGCGAGAAGTTCAAGGTCCGCGTAAAGGAAGTCCTCGGCGTAGAGTTCCCCGACACCGCCCACGACCAGCTCTGGGGCTCCATCGGCGGAGTCTTCAAGTCCTGGAACGGCAAGAGGGCCATCGCATACCGCCGCATCGAAAAGATACCCGATGACTGGGGCACCGCAGTGAACGTGCAGTCCATGGTCTTCGGCAACATGGGAGAGACTTCCGCCACCGGCGTAGCATTCTCCCGCAACCCGGCTACCGGAGACAACAAGTTCTACGGCGAGTGGCTCATCAACGCCCAAGGCGAGGACGTGGTTGCCGGTATCCGTACCCCCAACCCTCTCAACGAGGCCACCAAGACCGAGCACAACAAGCATCTGCAGTCCCTCGAGTCCGCAATGCCCGAGGTTTACGCAGAGCTCGACGGCATACGCAAGCGCCTTGAGGAGCACTTCCACGACATGCAGGACATCGAGTTCACGATTCAGGAAGGCCACCTCTGGATGCTCCAGTGCCGTATCGGCAAGCGCACCGGCATCGCTGCTCTCCAGATGGCGATGGACATGCTCGACGAGGGCATGATTGACGAGAAAGAGGCTGTCATGCGCGTTTCCCCCGCACAGCTCGACGAGATTCTCCACCCTATCCTCGACCCTGCATCCGAGAAGAAGGCACAGGTAGTGGCCAAGGGACTTCCCGCATCTCCGGGCGGAGCCGTCGGTACGCTCGTATTTACCTCCGAGGCCGCAATGGAGGCCGCAGCTGCAGGCAAGAAGGTCATCCTCGTTCGTGAGGAGACTTCCCCCGAGGACATCGAGGGCATGCGTGCTTCCGCCGGTATCCTCACCACCCGCGGCGGCATGACCTCCCACGCTGCACTCGTTGCACGCGGCTGGGGCAAGTGCTGCATCGTAGGCTGCGACGTCATGAAAATCAACCTTGCAGGCAAGAGCGTAAGCTTCGGCGGCCGCGAGTACAAGGAAGGCGACTGGTTCAGCCTCAACGGTTCCAAGGGTTATGTCTATGATACCAAGATTGATACGATGGACGCAAGCGAGAACCCCCTGTTCATCCGCTTCATGACCATCGTGGACAAGTTCCGCCGCCTTGGCATCCGCACCAACGCCGACACTCCCGAGGACGCAGCCCGCGCCCTTGCATTCGGAGCGGAAGGCATCGGCCTCTTCCGTATCGAGCACATGTTCTACGGCAAGAACTCCGAGACTCCTCTCTCCAAGCTTCGCAAGATGATTCTCTCCGACACCGATGAGGAGCGCAAGGCCGCTCTTGCCGAGCTTGAGCCCTTCATGAAGGCCTCCGTCAAGAGCACCCTCAAGATTATGGACGGCAAGCCCGTGGTGTTCCGCCTTCTCGATCCTCCTCTCCATGAGTTCGTTCCCAAGGGAGTGGAAAAGGAAAAGGAACTGGCACAGGAACTCCATATCAGCGTCTCCGAGGTGGAGAAACGCGGCGAGAATCTCCACGAAGTCAACCCTATGATGGGTCACCGCGGAGTGCGTCTGCACGTCACCTATCCTCTTATTGCCGAGACTCAGTACCGTGCTATCTTCACCGCACAGGCAGAACTCCAGAAGGAAGGCCTGCACCCCATGCCCGAGATCATGATTCCCGTCACCGTCTCCGAGCGTGAGCTCCGCTTCCAGAAATCCATCTGCGAGCGTATCCGTGAGCAGGTTGAACGCGCCACCGGCGAGGCTCTGGTCTACAAGTTCGGCACCATGATTGAGATTCCCCGTGCAGCACTCACTGCAGACCGCATGGCACGTACCGCAGAGTTCTTCAGCTTCGGTACCAACGACCTCACCCAGATGACCTTCGGCTTCAGCCGCGACGATGTCGGCACCTTCATGGGCGACTACCTCGGCAACAAGATTCTCGATGC
>CAMOGR010000116.1 GCA_946614205.1 uncultured Bacteroidales bacterium
GACTCTTCCATGCTCAGCACGGACAAAGTGCAGATGCTCACCACGGTAAAGGTGCGCAACCTGAGCACGGGCGCAGACATGACGTTCACCATCGTAGGCCAGAACGAGGCCGATTTTTCCAAGGGCAGGCTCGCAGCCACCACACCCATCGCAAAGGCCCTCATAGGTCACGGCAAAGGTGAGACCGTCGAGGCCCACGTGCCTTCAGGAATCATGAAGTTCAAGATTCTCGATATCAGTCTATGACAATATTCACCCGCATCGCGAAGGGCGAAATCCCTTCCTGGAAAGTGGCGGAGAACGACCGTTTCTACGCCTTTCTGGACATCAATCCGCTCGCTCCGGGCCACACCCTGGTGATACCCAAGGACGTCGAGGACGACTACATCTTCCACCTCGATCCCGACACCTATCAGGACCTCTGGGCATTCGCCCGCAAGGTCGCCATCGCAATCAAGGCCGCCGTACCCTGCAAGCGCGTCGGAGTGGCCGTGCTTGGCATGGAGGTTCCCCACACCCATATCCACCTCGTACCGCTCCAGACAGAGGGCGACCTCGACTTCCGCAAGGAGCATCCCGTAATCGCACCTGAGCGTCAGGCAGCCATAGCCGCATCCATACTTGCCGAATATGAAAAGCTGTAATCCGGCACTTGCGGCCCTTGCCGCCGTCCTTCTCGCTTCCTGCACCACCGGGGCCCGCGTCGACGTCAGCGCCCCACAGGCACCTCTCTCACGGCTGGTAGTGCGCCAGCTGGAGGTAAACAGCTACAAGACGCTCGACACCCTCAAGCTTGACAATTCAGGCAAGGCCAGCTACACCGTCCCCGTGGCGGAAGGCCAGCCCGAATTCGTATACATCTTCTACAAGGACACCAAAATCGCATCCCTGCTGCTTCAGGCTGGCGACCGCGTATCGGTAAACGCCGACACCCTCGGCCACAGTACGGTCTCGGGCTCACCCGAAAGCGAGGCCCTTGCTGAAGTGGAGGCCTCGGCAGGCCGTTTCGGGGCCGCGATGGAAGCGGCTACGGAGCCTTCGGAAATGGCGCGCCTGTACATCGACCACTACCGCAACAGCGTCCGCTACGTCCTCACCCACAGGAATTCGCTGACCATAGTGCCGGTGCTGTTCGAGCAGCTTGACGCCGCCACTCCCCTCTTCAGCCAGTACACGGATGCCATAATCTTCCGCCAGGCTGCGGATACGCTCGGCGCAATATACCCCGAGTCCCGTTATGTCAGGGCCCTCGAGAAAGAGGCGGCCCGCAGGGAAAACGCGCTCAACGTACACAATCTCGTACAGAATGCGCCCCAGCTCGGCTACCCCGACATCAGCCTCCCCGGCCTCGATGGCAACAAGGTCACACTTTCAGAGGTCGACGCCAAGGCCGTCCTCGTCCATTTCTGGGACTCCTCGGACGCCGCACAGAAGATGTTCAACCTGGACGTTCTTCTCCCCCTGTGGAACAAATGGAGCCCCCGCGGCCTGCAGATTTACTCCGTAGACATCAACCCGGACAAATCCACCTGGGCCGCCGTCATGAAAGGCCAGAAACTACCTTGGATAAACGTAAACGGCATGAGGGGCGCAGCCCAGGCCATTTCGCTCTACAACGTCACGAGCGTCCCTTCAACCTTCCTCATAGCGGACGGCACACTCAGCACCGCCACCCTGAACGGTGAGCAGGCTCTCTCGAAGGAACTGTCGAAGATACTTTAAAAGCTGTATCCCAAGGTTACGAGGAAACTCCCGCCAAGGGTACTGGAAAGCAGAAGAACGCCGGCGTCAAGAAAGATGCCGGCGTATTTTGCACCGGCCCCGAGCGACAGGAACGAAGGCAGCGCCCTGGACTCGTCGCCATAGTGGAAACCTGCGCGTACGAAGGCTATATCGGCGAAACCGTATTCCGCACCTATTCCGGCCATGAAAGCCCCGGCAAAGAGATAATCGGCCTCGGCTGCTACCGTCAGGCCCGACAGAGGCGACCAGTCGCCGGCCACAGCCACCAGCGCAGGAAGCGGCCATTCTCCGCCTCCGTAATTGATCTTGCCACCGATATTACGGCCCTCGACGGCAACCGACCACGAAGAGGCGTCGTATCCCGCCCATACATCGCCGCAGAACGTACTGCCCTTCACCTTTTCCGAAAGGTCGGAGGTGATGCTCGTAAGACGGAGCCCGGCAAACAGACTGCGGTTTATCCGGTACTCGCCGGAAAAGGACAGAAGGAGGTCGTACGGCCTGTATGTACCTGTGACGCCGCCGGCGGCATCGGATACATTGTACGGACGGTCCAGATAGCCGCGCCCCTGAGCTCCGAGCGTAAGTCTCTCGCCGACAAGCATCCGGCCGTCGAGCGCAAGGACGGTTCCGTCTGCGTTGCCAGGTTCGTTCATTCCGGCACTTACGGACACACCGCTTGCGCCAGCGCTGCGATGGAGCGCCACGCCGCCCATGGAAAGGGAGCGGGAGTCCCTGGGAAGAAGCAGCTCCGGCACGGCCTGAGACCATGCGGGCATGGCTGCACACAGAGAGAGGAGAAGAAAAAGAGCCCTTTTCATATCTTGACGACCGTTACTGAGTTATTGAGGCCGCAACCCTTGAGGCTCAAGTTGTAAGTGCCTGACGCTATGGCGGTGACGTCGATTTGCATTGGAGCGAAGAGCCCGGCCTCCGAGCGTCCGCGGAGCACCGTGGCGCCCGCCTTGTTGCTGAGAACGTACTCAATGGTACCGCTCTCGACCGTACGTACGTACAAGATGGTACTCACAGGATTGGGATATACGTCGAACGGATAGCTCGTATCGCGCACCAGTATCTTGAAATCGGAGCTTACGGTCTCACCGCGCGCGTCGGTGCCGGTCACGTTCACTTCGGTGAAACCGAATTCCTCGCTGCTCACGGTAAAACTGGACGCTCCCCAGGTGAAACCGGCAACCTTCTTGACGCTGGACGTGACGGAATAGCGGAGATCTTCCCCGTCTTCGTCGGCAAAGTAATCGCCCAGATTGAGCGACACGCTCTGCCCCTTGGCGTCGAAGAGTATGTCTTCCATGGGCTTGATGAGCACAGGGGCGTGATTGGGCAGCAGCTCGTAATCGATATTGCATACAGTCTGCGCACCGAATTCGTCGGATACCGTAACGACGGCCCT
>CAMOGR010000117.1 GCA_946614205.1 uncultured Bacteroidales bacterium
TTCAGGCTCCCCGCCGGAAAGATAGACAGCCCGTCCCGCATCCTGCAGGTAATCAACAGGGAACTCTGCCGAAGCAACGACAGCAACATGTTCATCACCTTCTTTGTAGGCTGCCTGGACCTCTATTCGGGAGAGCTTACCTTCGGCAATGCAGGACACGACAAGCCATTCGTGCTGTCCTCCGGCGTGAGGCAGCTGGACACCCGGGCCAACCTTCCGCTGGGAGTCTTCCCGGACGTCTCCTTTGCAGAGCAAAGCTGCGTCCTCGAGCCCGGAACCACCCTCGTGCTCTACACCGACGGCCTCACGGAGGCCAAGAACGAAAGCCGCAAACAGTTCGGTCTCACGCGCTTAAGCCAGCTTCTGGAAGAAAGCGTCAGTCCGGGCACTCCCTCCCCCGAAGACCTGGTCCGCCGCATGAGCGAGGCGGCACACGGTTTTGCAGGAGGCGCCCCCCAGAGTGACGACCTCACCATGCTGGTCATCCGCTTCGCCCCTCGTAATCTGGTACGGGACAGCATAACGCTGACCAACGACATCGCCGACGTGGCGAAGTTAAGTACCTTTATCAAAGACTATTGCGCGGGCCTAGGCCTGGAGGGGGCCGCAGTCAAAGGCATCAGGCTGGCCCTGGAAGAATCCGTCGTGAACGTGATGGAATACGCCTATCCGGGAGGAGAAAGGGGAACGCTCAAGGTGATGGCCGACAGCGACCGGCAGGAACTCCGCCTTACCGTCACCGACTCCGGCATTCCCTTCGACCCTACGGCCGTCATCGAGCCCGACACCACTCTCGGCGCCGAAAACCGTCCCGTCGGCGGTCTCGGCATCCATCTTGTGCGCCGTCTGTCCGACTCCGTACACTACCAGCGCAAAGACGGCAAGAACATACTGACAATGACAAAAACAATCTGATAACATGAATACCAAAGTTGAAGAACTGGACGGCAAGTTCGCCGTTACCCTCGAAGGAGAGATGGACACCGCAGCTGCAGTGGAGGCCGAATCGGTACTCAAACCGCTCTACAATTCGGACGGCAAGGACGTAGTCATAGACTGCAGCGGCCTTGAATACATCGCTTCCAGCGGCCTGCGGATTCTGCTCGGCATTCTCAAGGGCTCCAAGGCAGCCGGCAGCCGCGTAGTGCTGCGCGGCGTAAACGAAGACATCAAGAACGTCTTCAGGCTGACCGGATTCATCGACATCTTCGAATTCGAATAGGTCGCGGCCGCAACAAAAAAATTACTATCTTTGCGGCCGATTTTGCAGCCTTGAGAGCTGTTGAGAAACGTTTTCAAGGCTATTAAACTTATTATACAATGAAAAATAATTACGTTAAACCTGAATCTCTGGCTATGGATTGCCTTCCGCTCTCTTGCCTTTGCGCGGCGAGCGACATCAAAGGTTCGACCGAGGACTACATCCTGGACAGCGAGTACAATTTCTTCGGAGACTGATGAAAAAGATTGTTTGTTTATCTGAGTGCCTCGCAGTCCTTTTTGCCGCGGTATCCTGCCAGAAGCAGACCGCCGGCGCTGAACTCCCCGGGCCCGTCATGGTCCCCGCCAGTTTCGTGGCCGATTTCGCCGCCACACGTGTCGTCCTGGACGGCATCTCTCCCAGTTGGACAAGCACAGACCGCATCGCCGTGTTTACTGCAGACTGTACGCTCTGCCCTGCCTTTACCACAAACGACAGCGGAAGCACTGCTGTCTTCAGCGGCACAAAGCCCGACGGCAGCACCCTCGCTTTCGCCGTATATCCTTACTCCGCCGCAGTGAGCGCTTCGTCCGGAAAATACAAGCTTACCATTCCGTCCGAGCAGGACGGCACCGTCGCAAGTGCGGTAATGGCAGCTGCGGCAAACTCTGAGGGGCAGCCTCTTACATTCAAGAACCTCAGCTGCGTAGTCAAACTGAACGTCCCGTCTTCGCTGAACGTACGCGAGGTGGCAATAGTGAGCGACTCCGCCGTCAGCGGAGAGTTTACCGTCGATGCAGGCACCCTTGCAGTTTCCGCCCCCGCCAGCACGGACGGCAGTTCCAGGGAAGTCCGGTTCTCGAGCGGCAGCGCCATCAACGGAGAGGTCTGCCTATGCGTCATTCCATCGTCCTCCAGCAGGCTCCAGATGGTCCTTACAAACGCCTCCGGCAAAAGAGCGCTGCTGTCCAAAGACCTTGGCTCCGCCCTTTCCGCAGGCCATCTGAAAGACCTTGGCAGCGTACCTGCAACCCTGAAATTCAACGATGTGGCCCTCCTCGGCCAGAGCACCTCAAAGCAGGAGGTTTCCGCCGCAACACAGCCCGCCAAGCCGCAGGTGACAAACGGCGACTTCGAGACATGGAGCGTTGACGGGGCGAATCTGCCCTACAACTGGAACTCCTTCCAGACGGCCGGCGGCAGCCTCGCCTCGAGCGGATATGATGACAAGAACCGCCAGGTGAGAAGGGAGTCCGACAAGCGTCCCGGCTCCTCCGGTTCATATTCCTGCATGATATGGTCCCGCCGCATCTATATCAGCCTCTTCGGAATGGTGCTGGCCGACGTAGTTGCACAGGGCAACCTGACAACCGGGCAGGTCATAGCCGGCAACATGAGCGCCGAAGGCACTGGCAACTACAACAAGACAAGCCGCGGCAAGACCGACAGCAATACAGGAAACCCCCTGTATTCGACATTCAAAGGACGTCCGGACTCCCTCGCCGTATGGGTGAAATTCATTCCCTACGGGACAGATTCGGCCCATCCGTACGCAAAGGTCGAGGCATTCCTGCATGACGACAGCGACTATCAGAGGGGATACAACGCCTCCGACTGCACCGGCGGAACCGTAATCGCAGAAGCGTCCGAGCAGCAGCTCACTCAGACCGGAGGCGCCTGGAAGAGGCTTTCACTGCCGTTCAGCTACTCCAGCAGTTCCAATCCCAGCTACGCCCTTATCAACATAGCCACCAACTCATATCCCGGTGGCGGCAGCGCCGAAAAGAATTCCACCGACGTAACCAAGGCCGACAGGCTGTATGTAGACGATATCGAAATGATCTACAACGTCTTCAACCTCAAGACGGGCAGTACTGGCTGGGGGACCCTGTGCCTGGGATACGATGCGCTCGTGCCCTCCGGAGCGACTGCATACATTGTCACATCCCTTGCCTGCGGTTACGCAAAACTCAGTCCGGTTCCCGCCGGAAGCG
>CAMOGR010000118.1 GCA_946614205.1 uncultured Bacteroidales bacterium
GGGAAAACGGGGTATTAGCTCAGTTGGTAGAGCGTTTGAATGGCATTCAAAAGGTCAGGAGTTCGATTCTCCTATGCTCCACAAGGGTAATAGATTCATTCTCAAACACTTACAAGGCGTTCGACTGATAAAGTCGGACGCCTTTTTTAGGGATATAATTGACATTTTCGGTTGGCAAAACCCTTATAATTTGCTGATTTATTGACTTTTATGCAAATTAGAAGAAAACTGTTTCTTCTAATGAGTGATAAGCTTCATTTGCCACGTTAACGAATAGAATGCACATATGGCCGATTGTTTGTCAACACGGCAACGAAATCGCTTTATGTGGCATAAATTACTGCCGTGTTGACGTATAGAAGGCCGTACAATGGTGTTTTTACGTCAACGTGGCAAAGGTGATGCCACCTCGCATTACGCGGCTCGGTGGCTACGGCTTGCCGCTGCGGTGGGCTCCGTAAAATGGTCCTCCTCGCGGCGGCCGTCACCAACCACTTTTGTCAAGGTTACCAACAAAGCCGCCAAGGCCCGTGTCCGCAAGGCTACCCTCGAGCTCGCAAAGCTCGGCAAGGAGTATCGCAAGGCCAGCATCTAGGGCTCACACACCCTGTTTCACAACAGCAGCCGCTCCTACCCGGGGCGGCTTTCTTTTGTCGGCTTTACTAGAAAACGCAATATGAAGGGTCCACCCCAGGGGTAGGCGTATAGTTCACCTCGACTCCGCTCTCCCCTACCTTGACTACATTGTATCCTGGCGTCCCGTGCCCGAGGGCATTGCAGACCGGACCGGCAGTCACAAGGTGTATCCCTTCAATGACTGCATCATAGTCCTGGTGGGTGTGACCGGTAAAGACCACATCCACGCCCTTTTCCTTGAAAAGCGAGAGATACTTCTTCCTCTGCTCCATGGAGAAGTTGAAGTAGTCCTCTTTCTCGTCCAGGCTCTCCCTGACGATAGGGCAATGGAGGAACACGAAGGTGTACCGGCATCCTTTCGCCGCATCCAGCTCCCTGACGAGCCAGTCCCACTGCTCCGCCTCGGCCTCCGTCACGTCGTCCTTGATGCAGTTGGAGTCCATCCCGATGAAGGCACAGCCCCTGTCGCGGAAGGAGAAACGGTCATATCCACGGAGCGCGATGTAGGCCTTTTGTTTCTCGCGCGTAAATCCCATGTAATCATGGTTCCCCGGCACGGTATAGACGGGCGCTTCAATCTCAGAGAGCCTTGTCCTATACACGGAGTCCTGCACGGGGTCGGAGGGGTTATCCACGAGGTCCCCCGTCACAAAGACATAGGCGGGCGAAAGGGCATTGGAGGCCACCACCGCCGCCTTCATCAGGGAATCCGAGTGGGAGTACCCCTCGGACTTGTCGATAAAGCCTATCTGGGTATCGCTCATCTGAACGAAGGTGAAAGGCTCAAAGGAGTTGCAGGCGGCTGTCAACATAAGGGCTATTCCAAGGATATATGCTTTCATTGCATGAGGCGTTTTTCAAATTTACGCATAATTCCCCGTTTTTCATACCCTTTGGAGAAAATCTATACAAATGAAACGCCTTCTCTTCCTTCTGGACGAGCGCTGCCGCAGAGTCAACCGCGTTTGCTCCGAACTGGGCCGCCTGAACGTCTGCCTGGTCTCCATCCACGTGAATGCCGCCGAGCTGAGGAGAGAAAGGTGCAGCATCAACGTGTAGCCTGAGCCTTTTATTCTGCAGGCGCGAAATACTCTTTTTTGAAAAACAGTGACCAGGAAACCCCATCAAAATGATTCCGTTCGTGCCAGAACCATCGGCCGTCAGCACAGTAGGTTTTCCAGTCGTATTTCAGAAATTCTGTCTTGATTGCTGCTGTAAGCCGATCCTGGACTGTCTGTTCAACTTCTTCCGGCCATCTCCAATACTCCACAGCCCAATCGACAATCATTCCTTTCTTATCAAACTTTGATGGCGAGATTTTAGTGAATATGCGCAACCCTTTCAATTCCGGGAAGTCCCTGTAATTGAACTTCTTTGGTATTTCCTGAAGCGTCAAATACCTATTCGCTGTTCCTTTGGATTGTTTGTTGCGGTATTTGCGGGAGGCCGTCACAACACCAGATTTGATGATAAGTTCGACCTCGGTCTCATTCAAATCGTCCCATCCAATACCCGACTCACAAAGGATAGGGCCTGTGCCGCAAATGAGAGTTCCGCTGAACCAGGAGGCAAGAATACAACCGCGACAATCTTTGAAATCCGTTAAGACATCCCGGAAATCGGCCTTGTCGGAGCCCGTTTCCAATTTATCAAGATATAATTGATTGCCATTGACACGCCATGTCGCCACATAGCCCCGGAAGTTCCAAGAAAAGAATTCATTGAAGCAGACTTGATCCCTTAATGAGCAATAGTGCAAAGAATCCAGTTGACCCAGCGGGGCAGTGTTGATAGCATACTTGACATTGCCCAAAATGAGCGTGTCACGCACCTGACGAGTCGTGCTGCTCCAGCCACAAAGCGGGAGAAACAATAAGGCCCATAGGCATGCACAAATATGCAACTTTAGCTTCATTTGCTTAAATACCGATGTGGCAATGCAAATTTAATCATTTTCAACAACATAAATTGTCTCACTAGCAAAGAAATCGCCGCCAGTGACTCCTCGAGAAGTTTGGTGCCGGAAAAACCGCCGAGATGCTCTCCAAGGCCCGCGAAGCCGGGATGCTGTAGCCTCCCGTTTACTTATCCAGCCCCAATCTCTGCATCTCCGACGTGAACTGGACGGCGGAATGGACGTCCAGTTTGGCGTAGAGACGCTTGCGGTACCAAAGGACCGTCTGCTCATTGACGCCCATCTCGTAGGCGATTTCCTTTGTGGTCTTGCCGGCCATGATAAGCTTGGCCACCTGCTTCTCGCGCTTTGCCAGATGTATGGTCTCTGCGGTTGCAGAACCTTCTTCCGGACGAAGTTCCTCGATGGTCTCGTCCAGCACGGCCGATGTCTCCGTGAGTTCCTGTTTGGTGAGCCTGAGACGCCGCACCAGCAGCGTACCGCCAATGGAGAGAAGGATGACCAGGAAGGCGCCGATGGCCAGCATCCGTGCATTGCGATACAGCTCCTCGTGGGCGGCGTTCATGATGGCCAGTGTGTCAGCGTGGGCAAAAGACTCCTCCCGGGCGTGTTCCCCGAAATACGCCTCTGCCTGTGTCAGGTACTCCAGGGCCTTGGCGGTTTTTCCGGATTCGTGATACCAGCGGCCCAGGCCGTACATAGCCTTGGCGATGATGAGTGAATCCCCGGACTGCCGGGCGAAATCCAAGGCCTTATCATATTCCGGCCTGGCAGTTTTCAAGTCGCCTATGTCCGTATAGACCTCTCCGATGTTGCAGTGAAGGGTGGAACAGTCTTCCCACCAGCCCCATTTCTCAAAGAGTTTCCCGGCTTTATTGTAATAATACGCGAACTGTTCCAGGGAGTCCTGGGCAGCGTAGAAATTGCCGAGGGTTCCCCATAGACGCGCCTGGTTGGCCTCCAGCTCGTGCGGATCCGGGTCGCTCCAGGTCGTTTCCATCTCCTGCAACACCAACTCCGCGCGGCTGTAGTGGACCCGGGCGCTGTCGTAGCGCTCCGAGGCCCAGAAGCACTGGCCGATCAGGATGGACATGTCGAAAACCGTATTCCGCCCGCCCAGCTGCCGGCCGAGCTCCATCGCCTGCCGGGCGTAATAGACGCTTTTGGCACCGTCCAGCTGCAGGTAGCCCCAGGCCAGTTCCCGGCAGGTCTGGGAATAATCGATCTTTTCCTCATCCGATGCATTGAGCAGACGGTCCGGCGTATAGCGTGCCGTGACGCGCTCCAGCGAGTCCAGATTGTGCCCGCGGTGGTCGCCGTAGCCCCGGGAAAGCAGCGGCAGGAATAAAATGAGCAGGGAAAGGAACTTCTTCATAATCGCAAAGATAACGATTCTTTGCAATTTCCCGTAATACCCACCGGGACTACTTGAACAGGTCGGGACGGATCAGGATGTCCCAATCGTGATAGTCGAGATCGAAGCGCGTGACGATGAAGCCGCCGCCCTCCTCGGCCTCGTGGCGCAGGACCAGACCCGTCTGCTGATCGACCCATACACAGAACCCGCCGTAGCCGAAGAAGCTCTTGCCGGAGAAATCGAACACCCAGCAGTCCCGGCCGCAGACGACCTCGTCGCCGCGGTAGAAGCGCTTCAGCCGGGACTGGTCGCCGCCCGTCATCCGGATGCGCTGCATGATGGTGCCGTTCAACAGCTTGTCATCGCCGTGATTGTCCCGGCCGAAGCCGGCCGGTTCGATGTCATAGAGTGCCTCCGCAAGGGGTTGCGGCGCATACGTGTCGAACCAGACGTGAGCGGACTCTTCGTTTTCGGGAGCGATTTTGTCACCGTCAGCGTAGTGCATCACGTAGTGTCCGTTCGGGTGCAGGCCGCCGTTATAACCCAGCCTCCGGCTGTATTCAAACATCCTGATAATATCCTCTACGCCATTGAAGCCGTCTTCGGATTCGAAGCACATGCTGTCCACATACACATTGTCAATGCAGGAATAGGTCTCCCGCATCCGTTCACTACCGTCCGAATTGAACGAATGGTAGATGATGCTGTAGTGGTTCTCCGGCAGGCGAAGTTCGTATGTGCCGGTCCATTCGGGCGCCTGGGGCTGCTCCGGCTCGGGCTCGCCCGGCTTGATGATGGGGCGCACGCGG
>CAMOGR010000119.1 GCA_946614205.1 uncultured Bacteroidales bacterium
TTCGTCACGGAGAACGTCTACGACGCCGGTAGCGGCCGCAAGGTAGGCGCCGGCGGAGTCCACCTCAAGCTGGACCTCATCCAGGAGTCGCAGCCGTACCACCAGATTCCGGCCATAGCCTTCAACATGGCACAATACTACGACTACATCAAGTCGGGCAATCCGCTTGATGTATGTTATTCTATCGTAGAGAATTACTACCGCGGCAACAGCACCATCCAGCTGCGTGTCCGCGACCTGAGGGAGAGGGAGGAGATTATCTAATTCTCTTCCTCGTAGACGATTTCTTCCTTGTCGTCGTCCTCGTCCTCATCCTCCTCATCATCATCGTCGTCGTCATCGTCATCATCGTCCGATGCTGACCCTTCGCCGGGCAGGCGCCTGCGCTGCTGCGGGAGGTCTTCGAACGCGACGTAGCCGTTTTCGAACTCCAGGGGGATGGGGCCCTTGCTGTCTGTGAGTACCGGGCCGTCGATTTCTCCGGTTTCCTGGGCCTCGAGGGTGACGGTGACGCTCTTGCGGGCGGCTATGTCATAGAAATAGACGAACTTGACTACGCCGTCGGCTATGGTCTTGGCTATGGATACTTTGTCTACGGAACCGTATCCCAGGTCTGTGAGGGCGTAGCGGGCCACTACGTTGCCAGCCTCGTCGAAAGCCTTGAAGAGGATGGGCTGGTCGACTGTGAATTCCAAGTCGGCGCGAAGCTGTTTGTGAAATGTATAGAGGGAATTGTTCCCGCTGATTTTGTAAACCCGGAAGAAGCCTTTGATGCCTTCGAGGGTGACCCTGTAAGTACAGACCATAGTATCTTTGAATAAACCGACCGCGAATATAGGCATTTTCTCAAAATAAATGACTAAATTTGGCCTGGAATGTCTGACATCTACAAAAGCATTTCTGCACGCTCGCAGGGTCTGTACAAGGAATTGGGCAGCCGTTTCATCTCCCTGGCCTATCCTGTAGAGTCGGAAGACGAAGTCAGGAGCATCGTCTCGGCGCTGCGCAAGGAGTACCACGATGCCCGTCACCATTGTTATGCATACCGCCTCGGACTTGGCGGCACCGTGTGGCGCGCCTCCGACGACGGAGAGCCCTCCGGAAGCGCCGGCAGGCCCATACTCGGACAGATAGACTCCGCCGGCCTGAGCGACGTCCTCGTGGTGGTGGTACGCTACTTCGGAGGCATCAAGCTCGGCGTCCCCGGCCTCATCCGCGCATACAAGGAATCCACTTCGGACGCGCTCGCGAATGCGCAGGTCGTGGAAAAGGTCGCCGGCAGCTGGTACCGCGTGGGCTTCGGCTACGACAGCATGCCTGCGGTCATGAAGCTCATAAAGGAACTCGAGCTGCCGCAGCGCGGCCGCGAGTGGGGAACCGACTGCACGGTGGAGCTCCGCGTGCGCCGCGACCTGGAGAATGTATTTTTGGAAAGAATCCCCCAAATAACTAATTTTGCAACCCTTTTAGATTAATACACACTATGGCTAAAGTACATGTTTTCAACGCCGGTCCCTGCCTGCTTCCGCAGGTGGCGATCGACAATTCCATCGAGGCCCTCAAGGACTTCGCAGGCACGGGCGTATCCCTCATTTCCATCTCCCACCGCACCAAGGAGTGGGATGCCGTGATGGACGAGTGCCGTTCCCTCTGGAAAGAACTCCTCTGTATCCCTGACGATTACGAGGTGGTGTTCCTGGGCGGCGGCGCAAGCCTCGGTTTCCTCTACGTTGCAATGAACTACCTTGAGAAGAAGGCTGCATACCTCGACACCGGCGTATGGGCCCACAAGGCTCTCAAGGAGGCCCAGGGCATAGGAGAGGCCTATGCGCTTGCCTGCTCCAAGGACCGCAACTACTGCTACGTCCCCAAGGGCTACGAGATTCCCTCCGACCTTGACTACTTCCACATCACCACCAACAACACCATCTACGGAACGGAAATCAAGACCGACATCGACTGCCCCGTACCCCTCATCGCCGACATGTCCTCCGACATCCTCAGCCGCAGGGTGGACGTGAGCAAATACGCCATGATTTACGGCGGCGCCCAGAAGAACGCAGGCCCTGCCGGCGTGGCCTTCTACATCATTAAGAAAGACCTCCTCGGAAAGGTCTCCCGCTACATCCCCACGATGCTCGATTTCCGCACCCACATCGACAAGCTCTCGATGTTCAACACTCCTCCCGTGTTCTCCATCTTCGTGATGAACGAGACCCTCAAGTGGCTCAAGGGCATAGGCGGCATCGACGCTATTCATGCCATCGACGAGAAGAAGGCAGCCACTCTCTATGCGGAAATCGACCGCAACAGCCTCTTCCGCGGCACCGCAGACGTGGAAGACCGTTCCATCATGAACGTTTGCTTCGTGATGGCCGAGGGCCGCGAAGACCTGCAGGATGAGTTCCTCTCCTTCTCCAAGGCCCGCGGTATGGTCGGCATCAAGGGCCACCGCAGCGTGGGCGGCTTCCGCGCATCCCTTTACAACGCCTGCACCCAGGAAGACGTAGAGGCTCTCGTGGCATGCATGCAAGAATTCGAGAAACTCCATATTTAAGTACCGTCATGAAAGTTCTGATAGCAACCCAGAAGCCCTTCGCCGCAGTTGCGGTAAAAGGCATAAAAGACATTCTCGAGGCTGCAGGACACGATGTGGTCCTGCTGGAGAAGTATCCCGGTCAGGAAGACCTCATTGCCGCCGTCGCTGACGCCCAGGCCATGATAATCCGCTCCGACAAAGTCACTGCCGAAGTCATTGCCGCTGCGCCGAAGCTCAAAATCGTCGTGCGCGCAGGCGCAGGCTACGACAATGTCGACCTCGAAGCCGCCAGCGCCCGTGGCATAGTCGTCATGAACACTCCCGGCCAGAATTCCAACGCCGTCGCCGAACTTGCCGTCGCCATGATGATTTTCATGGCCCGCACCCAGTTCACCCCCGCCACGGGTTCGGAGGTCCAGGGCAAGAGGCTCGGCGTGCAGGCCTACGGCAACGTCGGACGTCTGGTCGGCGCCAAGGCCAAGGCTCTCGGCATGCATATCTGCGCCCTCGACCCCTTCCTGACCGACGAGCAGATTGTCGCCGGCGGAGCCGAGCCGGTGCATTCCGTAGAGGAACTGTATGAGAGCAGCGACTATCTCTCAATCCACATCCCTGCCCTTCCTTCAACAATAAAGAGCATAGGTTACGACCTCATCACGCGCATGCCGAAAGGCGCCACGCTCGTCAATACCGCCCGCAAGGAAGTGATTGACGAAGACGGGCTCATGCGCGCCCTCGAGGAGCGTCCCGACCTCAAATACATCACCGATGTAGCCCCCGACAACTACGCCGCCCTGCAGGAGAAGTTCGGTCTCCGCGTCTTCGCGACTCCCAAGAAGATGGGAGCCCAGACCGCCGAGGCCAACATCAATGCCGGCCTTGCGGCAGCCCGCCAGATTGCGGACTTCTTTGCCACGGGCAACACTCGCTTCCAGGTAAACAAATAGTGAACGCAAAATACATACTGCCTCTTCTTGCAGCCGTCCTCGTGACGGCTGCAAGTGCGTCGGCGCAGGAACCTGAGCGCCGCGACACTCTCCAGACGTCCAGAGTTACCGCCGTCAAGGAAAAGATGCGCAACACCACGCAGACGGGCCTCGTGCGCCTCGACGCCGGGAAACTCCGTAGTGGCGTAGCCGTTTTCGGCACCCCCGACATCGTTAAGCAGCTTCAGCTCCTTCCGGGAGTCGCTGCGGGCAACGAGCTCATGAGCGGCCTGTACGTCCACGGCGGAGACGGCAACGACAACCTGTTCCTGCTGGACGGAGTC
>CAMOGR010000120.1 GCA_946614205.1 uncultured Bacteroidales bacterium
TGCTGCACGAGAGGGATGAGTGAAACATGCTGCATGCCGCTCCAGACATCCTCGGCAAGCCACTGGTCGATTGCCGGATTGTTGTAGCCGAGCACGAGAATCTTGCGGCCTCCCTTGCGCACCACCGTATACTCGGGGAAGTAACTCTTACCGTCGGGCTTGATGGCGTTGCCGGCAAGCCACGGTATGCCTGCAGCCCGCATCTGGGGCACAAGACGGTCGTAAACCGCATGTCCGGTCTCTATGTCGTGATTGCCGAGCACGCAGGCGTCATAACCCATATATTTCACCAGTCGGGGGAAGATATGAGGTTCTCCGGTAGCCACATAGTTGAAGTAGTACGACGCGTTGTCGCCCTGCAGGAAGTCGCCGCAGTCAAACAGGAGGACGTTGTCGCGCCCCTCCTGCGCGCGAAGGCTGTCAATATAGTGTTTAACGCTCATCAGGCTGCGTCGTGCCGGTTCTCCTTCGATGTACGGACGGTTGAAATAACGGCCGTGTACGTCGCCGGTCGTGACGATGTGCAAGCGGCCGGAGTTTGCGCATGCAGCGGCGGCGAACGTCGCAAGCAACAGAGTGGCAATTAGTTTCTTCATTACAGCATGAAAGCTTTGTTACGTGATTTCTTGGGGGCCTTGGGATGGGGGCGCAGCGCCTGAAGGT
This sequence comes from uncultured Bacteroidales bacterium, assembly GCA_946614205.1. Next base: position 664 of record CAMOGR010000120.1, read on the forward strand.
CGACCTTGACGCAGATGCGCTGGTCCGAACCGCGGAAGACGCCGACTCCAAGGGATGCGACCGGTTGCCCGACGTGGAGCGTTACGGCCACTTCGGCGCTCAGCCATTTGGCAATCTTGGGCTGATACGACAGCGTAAGCCAGTCGGCCCAGCTCGGGGAGGAATGGAGAGTACGGAAGCCAGGCTCGCAGGGATAAAGTTCCCTGCCGTAAGAGAGGGGCATGAGGTCGTCTCCCCAGTAGAACGCATTGGAAAGGCGGACGCCCCACTTCCCCACTTCCTGCCTCCCGAGGAAGCCCATCGGAAAGAGGGAGCCGGTCCCCGCCGCCCTGTCGGCCTGATGGGTGAAGATGCCGCCCAGGTCAAAGCGCAGCTCGTCCATCCATGAGAATGGAGCCCATTCCAGACGCGGGTAGAGAAGCCTGTAGTCGACCACATTGTCCACAATGAGTGATTTGGAATAATGTGTCAGGGACATCGTCCATAAAAAGGAAAAATCCCCCGCAAAGCGCCACTGCCCGTCGCTCAGAACCTGAAAGTGCTCGCGGCGGCCGGGAGCTGCGGCGTCGCCAAGCATCCCAGGCCAGTCAAGAGATAGCTCCGCACGAATCTTGCCCTCCCTCGAATACTTAACGAGAAAGCCCTCGAGATTCGGGTCGAGCCAGGCGTATTCGCGGTCGTAAACGGGGCCGAGATATCCCTTGCCGGAACTGCACCGGCGCGGGAAAGAACCGGCGAACAGTTCCAGACGGCCGCCGCCTGAAAAAACCGACTCGAGGTTATAATAGAGGAGAACTTCGCGAAACACGCCGAGGGTCTGCTGTTGCTCCCCCATCAGCTTGACGAGGTCGATTCCTATGCGGAGGCGGTGGAAAAGGGAGGCGTTCTGGGCCAGCAGGAGGCCCGCCTCGGGCGTAAGGCGCACTCCATGCACCGTGTGCGAATGCTGATATGGATAGAAGGACTCATCCCCTACAAAATAACGGGAAAGCCCGTATTCGTAATTGGAAAGCATGTAATCGAAGTTCACGTTGTAGTCGAACTTCTGGGCGCCCGCAAGCAGACTAGCGAGGAGGAAAAGTGCTACGGAGGCGATTTTTTTCATATCTTCGCAAAAATAACAATTTCGGCCGATTTATGAAATTCTTTTCGAAGGTTGCTTTCGACCCGCTGCGGGACGGTTTTTCGCTCGAAGACCGTATTGTCCTGCTGGGCAGCTGTTTTGCCGACACCATCGGCACCCGGATGGCGGCCGCTGGATTCAACGCCCTTGTCAACCCTTTCGGAACCCTCTACAATCCCGCGTCACTGCTGCGGGCCGTTCAGAGGCTTGATTCCCAGGAGCTTTTCGGACCTTCCGACTGCATTCCGATGGGAGCAGGCGCCGGCCGGATATGCTCCTTCGAGCACCACAGCTCGTTCGCCAGGGTATCGGAGGAGGAGTTCCTTGCCAACGCCAACGAGAAGCTGTTGCATGCCAGGGAGTTCTGGCATTCATGCAACAGGATTGTCCTGACCCTGGGAACGTCATTCGCATGGTATCACGACGGGCGTGTCGTATCCAATTGCCTCAAGCGTCCCGCAGCGGAATTCACCCGCAGGATGCTGTGCGCCGACGAAAGTGCGGAGTGCCTCAGAGCGATAGCCCTCGCCCATCCGGAGAAGAAGATGCTTCTTACCGTCTCACCCATACGCCACTTAGGCGACGGCGCGCACGCCAACTCCCTCAGCAAGGCGTCCCTGCTGCTTGCCGCCGAGAGCGTAAAGGAGGCGGAGTACTTCCCTGCCTATGAAATCCTCATGGATGAACTCCGGGACTACCGGTTTTATGCGGACGACCTGGTGCATCCTTCGAACGCCGCCTCGCAGTACATCTGGGAGCGTTTCCTGGAATCATGCGTACGGCAGTCCGACCTTGAGGCCATCAGAGTCAACGAAAAAGCGGCGCGCCTTTCAGCGCACCGCCCTAATCTCGTATAAGGAAAACTATTCCTCAGGTTTCATGGTAGTGTAGACGTTGGTCACGTCCTCATCGTCCTCAAGCAGGCCGGTGAGCTTGTCAAGCGTGGCGCGCTGCTCGGGAGTGACGTCCTTGAGGTCGGTATTGGGAATCTGCTCGAAACCACCGGAAATGAGCTCGTAGCCATTCTCCTCGATGTACTTCTGGATGGTACCGTAGGCCGTGGGCTCGCCGTAGATGACTATTACCTTGGTCTCGTTGTCGTCCTTGTCGACCTCGGTCTGCTCGAAGAGTTCCTCCACTCCGTAGTCGATGAGTTCGAGCTCGAGTTCCTCGAGGTCTACGCCCTCCTTCTCCTTGACGCGGAAGGTACACTTGCGGTCGAACATGAAGGACACGCTGCCGCTGGTGCCGAGTGAGCCGCCGCACTTGTTGAAGTAGCTGCGGACGTTGGCCACGGTGCGGGTGTTGTTGTCCGTCGCCGCCTCAACGAGGTATGCGATGCCGAAGGGGCCGAAGCCTTCATAAATAATCTCCTTGAAGTCACCCTGCTTGCTTTCGGTAGCCTTCTTGATGGCGCGTTCGATATTCTCCTTGGGCATCTGCTCGCTGCGGGCCTCGGCCATGAGGGCGCGGAGGCGCGGGTTGCCGGTGACATCGGGACCGCCCTGCTTGACGGCTATCGTGATTTCCTTGCCCAGCTTGGTGAATGTGCGGGCCATGTGGCCCCAGCGCTTGAGTTTACGTTCCTTGCGGAATTCGAATGCACGTCCCATATTATTCTGCGCGGCTAATGTATTTATCGATTTCGTAACCTTCGATGGAGGAAGGATATTTGTCCTTGATGGTCTTGTAGCACTCGAGAGCCTTGGCCTTGTTGCCGAGTTCCTCGCAGAGGATGCCTGCCTTGAGGAGATATGCGGCGCTGAAGTTGTCGTCGGAACGGCCGGCAGCCTTGAGGTAAGCAGCTACGGCTTCCTCATACTTGGAGAGGCCTGCGAGGGCGTCTCCCTGAGCTGCGATGGCACGGGCGGCGAGGATGGGCTCCTTGCCGTTGTACTTGCGCAGGTATTCGAGAGCCTGCTCGAACTCACCGAGATGAAGGGCGCTCAGACCCGCCTCCATGTAGACTGCGGAACCTGCCTTGGCGCCATACTCGGAAATGATGTCTGCAAGTCCGAGGACATTGCCGTCTCCCTTGAGGGCAAGCTCCCACTCGCCGCGGCCGAAGCTCTGCTCGGCAGGGAATGCCTGCTGAAGGGCCTCTGCGCACTTGGGCTGGTAGATGAGTTTGATGTAAGCGAAAACGCAGAGGGCGGCGATCACAAGGACGGCTGCCACTGTCCAGATTGTTTTCTTGTGCTCGTTGTAGAACTGGTCTGTTTTGGAGACGGTCTCCTCTATATTTTCGCGGCGGAGGGCCTCCTGGTCTTTAACATTTTGCTTTGCCATATGCTTTAATTTTGTTTTTCCTGATAAAATAGCTGACAAAGGTAGTAATTTCCGTTAAAATATCCTAATTTTGCAGTATGCCTGTTCTACACAAAATAGTCATCCAGGATTTCCGCAATATAGAGCTGCAGGAGCTGGAGTTCTCCCCCAACATCAACTGCATCTGGGGAGGCAACGGCGAGGGCAAGACCAACCTGCTTGATGCAATCCACTATCTGTCAATGACAAAGAGCGGCATTCAGAGCGCAGAGAAGTTCAATTTCAGGCATGGCTGCGGAGCCTTTGCCATCAGCGGAGTGTACGACATGGGAGGCGGCGTGACGAGCCGCTTCGCCATCAGGAGCGCCGAAGGGGAGGAAAAGAAAATACGCCGAGACGACAAGCCCTACGCCAAAGTTTCCGAACACATAGGAGTCCTGCCGATAGTGCTGGTCTCCCCTGCAGACACCGACCTGGTAAGCGAATCCGGCGAGGAACGCCGACGCTTCGCCAACGCTTTCATATCCCAGATGGACAGGCGGTACCTGTCCGACGTCCAGCAGTACAACCGTTTCCTTGCGCAGCGCAACCGCCTCCTCAAGGAGGAACGGCCCGACGCCGGCCTGCTGGAGACCTTCGACGCCCGCATCGCCCCCCTTGCGTCATCGATTCACGGCGCACGGGCATCTTTCGCCGAGTCTCTGCTTCCGGTGGTCCAGCGGTACTACGAAGCCATATCCGGCGGGCGCGAGAGCGTTTCCATTTCCTATAAATCAGACCTATCCGGCAAAGGATGGGAAGAACTGGCCGCCAGGCACAGGGAACGCGACCTCGTCCTTCACTACACCGGCGCCGGCATACACAGGGACGATTTCATATTCACGCTCGACGGATTCCCCCTGCGCCGCTGCGGCTCCCAAGGCCAGCAGAAGTCGTTCCTCGTGGCCCTCAAGTTCGCCCAGTACGAGATAATGAAAAACGCCTACGGCTTTCCCCCCATCCTGCTGCTGGACGACCTGTTCGACAAACTCGACATGGACCGCGTGGGCAACCTCCTGCAGATGGTGGCGGGCAACGATTTCGGGCAGATTTTCCTGTCCGACACCGACAAGACCCGCACTGAGGCCCTAATAGACAAGATAACTTCCGACCGCTCCTACTTCCGGGCATCGGCCGGCACATTCACAAGGATAGATGGACAGCTACAGGATTAACCGCAAGAACGCCATCTCGCTCGGCTCGGCAATCCAGGAGTTTCTCAAGGACTCCAGACTGTCGTCCGGGCTGAACAACCGTCTGATCTTCTCGGCATGGGACAAGGCGTCCGGGGCGGCCCCTTTTACGCTCAAGCGCTTCTGCCGGGACGGCAAGCTGTACATCACCCTCAGCTCATCGGTCGTACGCTCATCGCTCTCCGCCCAGAAGGATCTGCTGGTAGAGAAAATGAACGCCATCCTGTCCCAGGAAGATTGTTTCACCAGGGACGACCCTCACGCCTCTTGGATAAAAGAACTGATACTCAAATGATTATCGTTATCGACAAAGCCATTCCCTTCATCAGCGGCGTATTCGAGAAATACGCGCAGGTGCGATATCTGGAAGGTCAGAGCATCAGCGCCAACGATGTCCGCGACGCCGACGCCCTCATCATACGCACCCGCACCAAATGCGGAGCTGCGCTGCTGGAGGGGAGCAAGGTCAAAATCATTTCCACGGCGACCATCGGTTACGACCACATCGACTTGGAATACTGCCGCGCACACGGAATACACGTGCAGAATTCCGCAGGCTGCAACGCCGGGGCCGTGATGAACTACGTAATCTCGGCAATCTACGGCACCGCATCGCGCAAGCGCATCAACATGAAGGGATTCAAGGTTGGAATAATCGGTGTGGGCAATGTAGGTTCGAGAGTCTCGCGCGCCCTTAACCTGCTGGGATTCAACGTACTGCTCAACGACCCGCCAAGAGCCGCCGCAGAAGGGCCGGCTCTGTTCTGCGACCTCGACTTCCTGCTGCGCAACAGCGACATCGTTACAATGCACGTTCCCCTGACCCCCGAGACGCGCGGCATGGCGGACGCCTCCTTCTTCTCCAAGATGAAGCTCGGAGCCATCTTCGTCAACGCATCCCGCGGAGAGGTAGTGGACGAAAACGCTCTGCTGAACGCCGTTCCCAAACTCGGGTCCGTAGTCATCGACACCTGGTGCAACGAGCCGAGCGTGAACCGAGAACTGCTCAAGGCAGCCGACATCGCGACTCCCCATATCGCCGGTTATTCCTACCAGGGCAAGCTTGTCGGCACGTCCATGGCCGTGCGCGCCGTAGCCCGCTTCCTCGACATCAAGGAACTGTTCGAATTCTTCCCTGACCCGCAGGGCGAACCGAGGGATGCCGTGAAGCTCGACCTGCGCGACAAGGACCAGGGCCAGATAACCTCCATCCTCCAATACAACTACCCTATTTTCACAGATGACTTCATGTTCCGCATAGCGCCCGAGAACTTCGAGAGCCTGCGGGAGAACTACCGCTACAGAAGAGAATTTTTCATAGACTGACACACAATATGGACAACGCTAAAATCAACGCCGAACTCGAGCGCATCCGCAAAGGATTCCCATGGCTCGAAATAGCCGCCCCGGCCACGCCAGGCCACGGAATCGAGGTTCTCACCCCCGATGAGGCCGCCCGCGCCGAGGCCTACGCCGACAGTGCCGAAGTGGCCGGCAAATGCAAATTCGTACCCGCCTCCGGAGCCGCTTCCCGCATGTTCAAGGACATCTTCGCAGGAATGGAAGAAGAAAACGACGCCGTCCGCACCCTGGCGGCCGAATTGGAGAATTTCGCATTCTACGACCCGGCAGTATTCGGAACGGCTCCCTACGACCCGAAGCAGACCGCTGCGAAACTCCTTCTGGACGAAGGACTTGGGTATGGCAGGAAGCCCAAGGGAGTACTCCGGTTCCACCGCTATCCCGACGAAGTGCGCACCGCAATTGCCGAGCATTTCGTCGAGGGCCAGGCATACATGAAGAATGCCGATGGCAGCGTAAAGCTCATCGTCACCATCTCCCCCGAGCACCGCGAACTCTTCGAAGCCGCAGTAGCCGCCGTCAAGGAAAAATACGAGAAGCGCTACGGAGTGACCTACAACGTGGAGTTCACCTATCAGGACAAGGCCACCGACACCGCTGCGGCGACGCCCGACGGCAAACTGTTCCTCCGTGCCGACGGCACTCCCCTGCTTCGCCCTGCAGGACACGGAGCTCTCATATACAACCTCGACAAGGTACAGGAAGAGCTGGTGAGCATCAAGAACATAGACAATGTATGCACGGAGAGGCTCCAGGACGTCACCTATAAATGGAAGAAGGTACTGATGGGACGTGCGCTCGAACTGCGCGACCGCATCTTCGGATACCTCTACGCCATGGACCAGCTGGTCGAAGTCCGCCGCAACGTAGCCGACTTTTCCTACGTACTGGTGTACAATGCCAATCAGGACGACCCGTATGCCACTCCGGAAGTGCAGGAACTCTGCAACGAAATCGAAGCCTTCCTGCGCGACGAACTCTGCATCCAGATGCCTCCCGCAAAGGACTGCCGCGACAGGGCTGAAGCTCTGGTAGCCAAGCTGAACCGCCCCATCCGCGTGTGCGGAATGGTCAAGAACGAAGGCGAACCGGGCGGCGGTCCGTTCATAATCAAGGCAAAGGACGGCAGCACATCGCTCCAGATCCTGGAAAGCGTGCAGGTCAACCCCGACGACCCGGCGGCTGTTGCAGCCATGAAGGGTGCGACGCACTTCAACCCGGTCGACATCGTCTGCTGCCTGAGGAACTACAAGGGGGAAAAATTCAATCTGCTGGAATACGTGGACG
>CAMOGR010000121.1 GCA_946614205.1 uncultured Bacteroidales bacterium
GGGTGTATCACTGCGACGATGCCAAGGTCTCCGGGATAGTGTTCCGCAACCTCCGCTTCGAAGAGAGCCGCAACTTTCTCTCTCTCTGGATCAACACCGCAATCTGGAGCACCAGCAAGGACCGTGGCCACATCAAGGACATCCTCTTCGAAGACATTACCGCAGAGAATGTGCTCCGCCCCACGGTGCAGCTGCTTGGCTATGATGCCTCCCATCTTGTGGAGAACGTAGTGATAAAGAACGTCTCGGTGAACGGGAAGAAGATCACCGCCGCCGATGTGCAGACAAACGAATTTGTGAAGAATATAACCGTTAAATAATAATACAATGAAAACCAGAATCATCCTGGCTGCAATCGCAGCAATGTTCGCAATTCCGGCATTTGCCCAGGAATTCGAAGAGACAATGGGAACTTTGCCCGTGATGATGAGCGCCTCCGACCTTAACGAGGAGGGCGGATTCCGCTACAGCGGCAAATTCACCTACGAAGGTGATGCTGAAATCCAGTACACCGGTGCCACTCCCAAGAACGCTACCTACAAGACCCAGTTCGGCAACGAGGCTTCCCGCAGCTGCAACGTCCGCATCTCCGACAAGCACAATTGCTATTTCCAGATCAACGGCATCAACACCATGGGCATCAAGAAACCCGTGGTTGGCTTTGCCCTCCTCAAAGGCGTCCGCCGTTTCGACGGCACCGACCTCGTGGTCGAGTGGAGCGAAGACGGCCTCCGCTGGACTGAACTTGATTTCGAACCCCTCAGCACCGATGAGGGCTCCGAGCTTGTCTTCACTTATCGCAGGACTTCTCCCCTGCCGAATAAGGAGAATCTTTCCATCCGCTTCCGCCAGAATGGCTATGGCTGCGTCTTCAGAATCGACGACGTGAGCGTAGGACCCAAGAAGGCGAAGAAGTAATGCTTCGCAGGATACTGCTTACAGTTGCCGTATTGCTTCCGGGCGTGCTTTTCGCCCAGAAGCAATATGGCGTTGTATCTCCCAATGGCAAGCTGCGCCTCCAAGTAACTGTTGCAGAGAGTCTTAGTTACACCCTCTCTCACGATGGAACTTGCCTGATCGCAGACTCGAGGATCGCGGTCGAGACCGGCACGGTGGAGTACGGGAAGAACTTCCGCGTCAGGAAGGCCGTCCACCGGCACATCGACGAAGTGTTCCCCACACCGGTGTATAAGAGGAGTTTCGAGAGAGACCTCTGCAACGAACTCCGCCTGATCGGCCGCGATGGCTACGACCTCGTGCTCCGCGCTTATGACGACGGTGCCGCCTGGCGTTTCGTCCCTACCGGCAAAAAGGATGTCACCATCTACTCCGAGACCGCCGAATTCAACTTCGGGCAGGACCGCAGCGCCTACATTCCCTATGTCAAGAAGACGGGAGATTTCGACAAACAGTTCTTCAACACCTTCGAGAATGTCTATGCCCATACGCTCGTCAGCGAATGGCGCAAGGGGCAGCTCGCCTTCCTCCCCGTACTTGTGGAGATGCCGGCGGGCAAGAAAATCTGCATCACCGAATCCGGTCTGGAGAACTATCCCGGGATGTATCTTCTCGGGGACGGAAGCAGCACCCTTCGCGGTGTGTTCGCGCCCTATCCGAAAAAGATGCGCCAGGGCAGCCACGATCCTTCCGTGACCATCGGAGGGCACAACCAGGTGGTGGTGGAAAGAGAAGAATACATCGCCCGCTGCAAGGCTGGATCCAACCTCCCCTGGAGGGTGATCGCCGTCAGTACCGAAGACTCGCAGCTGCTGGACAACAACCTTGTCTACAAGCTCGCGAGGCCGCAGGTTGAGGCCGACTTTTCCTGGGTGCGCCCCGGAATGGTGGCCTGGGACTGGTGGAACGACCGCAACCTCACCGGGGTCGATTTCGAGGCCGGCGTCAACAACGAAACCTACAAATATTTCATCGATTTCGCATCCCGCAACGGCATTGCCTACGTTGTCCTGGACGACGGCTGGTACGACCGCATGGCGGGGGATGCATTCGCGGTGGTGCCGGAAATCAACCTCCCGGAACTCATTTCCTATGCGGATGCGAAGGGTGTTTCCCTGATGCTCTGGGTTGGCTACTATGTGTTCCAGAAGGATATGGAGAGGATAATCTCCGAATATGCCGCGATGGGTATAAAAGGGTTCAAGCTCGACGCCATCGGCCGGGACGACCAGCTGATGAACGAGTTCTATGTTCGAGCCGCGCAGATCGCCCTTGAAAACAAGGTTATACTCGACTTCCACGGGGGTGCCAAGCCCACAGGGCTCAACCGCACCTATCCCAACGTGCTGAATTTCGAAGGCGTGCACGGGCTGGAGCAGCTCAAGAACCCCTCCTACAGCTGCGACCTCGTGGATTACGACGTAACCTTCCCCTTCATCCGCTCCATCAACGGCCCCGTGGACTATACCCAGGGAGCCATGCGCAACGGCACCCGCGAGAGCTATCGTGCCGTCTGGTCGGAGCCGATGAGCCAGGGCACCCGCTGCCGCCAGCTGGCTGAATACGTGGTGTTCGAGTCGCCGCTGAACATGCTCTGCGACTCTCCATCGAACTACATCCGCGAACAGGAATGCACCGATTTCATCACCTCCGTGCCCACGGTATGGGCTGAGACCGTAGTGATCGACGGCCGGATCGGGGAATATGAAACGATTGCCCGCAAGGCTGCCGACGGCAGCTGGTATGTGGGTTCCCTTGCATCCTGGAGCGGACGCAGATGCGCTCTGGGGCTTTCCTTCCTCCCCGAGGGGCGCTACCGTGCGGAAATCTTCCGCGACGGCATCAACGCCTCCAGAAACGCCACCGACTATAAGCACGAGTTCACAGAAGTATCATCTTCCGACGTCCTCAGCATCGACATTGCACCTGGCGGAGGATATGTTATAAGATTAGTCAGAATATGAAAAAGTCACTACCTATAATTGCCGCTCTCTGCCTGCTGCTGTCCGTCTCCGGAATGGCGCAGGAGAGGATTATCAACCGCTACGGCCTCGAGATCTTCATGGGCAAAGGCCGGGTCTGGAAGCTGATGGACGAGGCCAACATCGTCAGCAAGGGTATATTCGACATCGAAAAGGCTCCGGCCGATATGTTCGAGCCCTATTCCCGTTCCCGCAGTTTCCTGAAGGACGAGGATTTCCACAAGTGCGAGACCATCGAGGTCGTCTACAAGAAATACCCCGGCTATGAGCTGAAACTCGCTCTCGACCTGCCCCGAAACAGGGAAGGCAAGGCCCTGCCATTCATCGTCTGGATACACGGTGGCGGATGGCATACGGGCAACTTCGGCGGGCACAGCCTGCAATCCCGCTTCCTTGCCGGCAACGGCATTGCCGGAGTGAGGATTTCCTATTCCCTGCTCACCCAGGGCGCCGTTTTCGCCGACACCTGGAAGGATATCCAGGATGCTCTTGCATTCGTCCGCGAACATGCGGCGGAATACAATCTGGATCCGGACCGCTTCGGCTTCGCAGGCCATTCCGCCGGCGGGCATCTCGCCTCCTATGCGGCGATGCGCACCCCCGGCACCAAACTCCTCATCAGCCTTAACGGAATCTACGACCTGGTGCATACCTTCCCCGGCTATGTTCCTTCGTCCCGTCACGACGAATACTTCGGCCTCGCCAGCCAGGAGTCCAGGGCAGAGTGCTCGCCCGTCACTTTCGTGCACTCAGATGCGCCTTATTGCCTGCTGACCTTCACCGGCGGAGATACCCTGGTGGACAAGGAGCAGGTGAAAACCTTCACCCGTGCCCTGCGTGCCAAGGGAGTGAAGTACGACCTTATCTACAAGGACTATTACTCCCACAACGGCTTCAACGACACCGACCTCTTCGAACCAATGGTGATGAAAATGCTCATCACCGCGCAGCAATACCTGTAAGATGAAGCTTCTTGCCAGCATATCCGCTGCCCTGTGCCTGCTCTGCACAGCCGCCACCGCCGCACCGCGCTACGATGTGGTGGTTGTGGGCGGCACTCCGGGCGGGATAACCGCAGCCATCTCCGCGGCAAGGGAAGGGATGAACGTGCTTCTGCTGGAACGCACTTCGCACATAGGCGGCCTGCCGGCCAACGGGCTCGGCGCCACCGACATCACCACCCGCGGAGCGACGGCCGGTCTTTTCCTTGAG
>CAMOGR010000122.1 GCA_946614205.1 uncultured Bacteroidales bacterium
AAGAGGGATGAAGTTCTCGACCTTGATTTCCTTGGTCTCGCCTGCGGCGACGGAGATACGGTTGGGATGTGCGGGAGTCTCGAAGCTCTCGGGCCAGTCGACGCCGTCCTGGTACATCTTGATGAACACGTTGGTACCGGTGGAGGAGTAGACCTTACAGGAGAAGGTGTACTTGCTGCCGGGATCGAGGACGAAGTCCTTTGCAGGATGAATCTTCATCTGGGTGGTCCACTCGTCGGCATTGTCAGCCTCGTTGAGCTTGACGGTATAAGTGGATCCATTAAAGGAGGTCTCGGGAGCTGCAAGTTCGCCCTCCCAGTTGGGATTGTAGAACCAGGTGACGGTGCTTCCTTCGTCGGCAGCCTTCCAGAGATTGTCTGCAGAAAGGTACTCGGCGCTGGGGGTGAAGTCGAAGCCTGAAGGGGCCTCGCCGGCCTCGTGGCTGAAGTAGATACCGTTTGCAATCTGAGGAGAACCGTTGTGGGTGCCCTTGACGCCGATTACGGAGAGCTTGTCACCGACCTTGATGCCTGCGGCGGCAAGGAAGTTCTTGCGGTTGTCGCCGCTGGCGCCCCAACCGGGATAGCATCCGTACACGTAGAGATCGCCGCTGTCGTCGGTGAGGTAGAGGTTGCCGTAAGTCTCGTTTGCAATCTCCTTCACGATACCGGTAGCGATATAATAGACGTTAGCGTCATCAGCTGCTGCCGCAATCTCTGCGAGGGTCTTGTCCTTGACGGTGGCGATGTGCTTCTCGTACACGCCGCTGACCATCTGGGGATTCTCCTTGTATGCGCCCCTCTTGCCGACAACGGTGATGATGTCGCCGATGGTGGCACCGCAGGTAGAGAAGTCATCAAGACGGAAGACGAGAGTCTCGCCCGACCAGTCGCGGAGGTAGAAGCTCTTGCCCTGGCTGTCGGAGTCGTAGGCTCTTGAAACGACGCCGGTAATGCGGAACTGGGCGTCGCCCACGGGAGCCGCGAGGAAGTCGGCTACGGAAACCTCAGCGATTTCGCCCTTCTGGGTGAAGACCTGGGAGCAGTTGTAGGTCACGCCTTCGCTGCGGGTGGAGAAACCGACCTCGACGCTGCGTTCGCCGGCAGTGTTGGCATCGGCGGAAAGAGTGACATAATCGGAACCGAAGTCCTCGATATGCAGCCAGCTCTTTGCCTCTTCAGGGATGATGACATGGAAGCCATCGCCCTTGATGGAAAGGCTGACCATGATGGAGCCGCCCTCCTTGGGGAACTCGGTGACGCCTTCGCCGGATGCGGAATCCAGCAGGGTGGTGCTTTCGACCTTGATAAGGGAAGGATTGTGCTCAACCACGACTGCGGTCTTCTCCTTGGTCTCGGGGGTGCCCTTGTAATCCATGAGAGCGCCCTCGATGATAATCTCATCGCCTACGGCGAACTGGTCGTCACGGGAAATGGCTGCGCCGTTGATCCAAAGGCCACGGTAGACCTGGAGCCAGTTGCAGTCGTTCTTGTTGGAACCCTTGAAGGAACCGTCGTCGGACAGGTAGTAGGTGGCGTTGCCGTACGAGGTACTGATTTCCTGAATCTTGCAGACGACACCCCTCACGCGATATGTGCCGGGAGCGACCTGACCTTCCCCGAGAGGCTTGATGATTTCGAGGGCCTGGGCAACGGAGAGGGTGACGACCTCCTTGGCCTCAGTCACCTGTATAGCATTGATTGTCTGAGTCTTGCCGGCGCACTCGATGCCGAAGGAAGCCTCGCGGGTTTCCTCTGCGGCGGTGGCGGTGAACTTGACTGTGCTCTCTCCCTGGGAACCGGAAGAGGGGCTGGAAGTAATCCACTCGGGAAGATCCTTGACGGTCCAGCTGTCGACGGCCTTGACATTGACCTCGACGGAACCGCCCTGTGCGGGGAATGCAAGGTAAGACGAACTTACCTGGACCTCAGCAAGAACGTGCTCGGCAACCTCCTTCTCACAACCCGTTGCGAGTGTGAGGGCGGCGGCGAGAGTGGCGAAAATATATCTGAGTTTCATATTGAGCATTAGTTAAAGATGTACTTGATACCCACGGAAGCATACCAGCACTGACCGAGGTTGTGGTAAGGAACGAAGGTCTGGGTGCTGCCGCTGATGGCTGCGGGAGTGGAGAACGTTGCGTAACCGTCTGCATCGACGCCCTCATACTTGAGGATGCGGGCCTCGGAGCCGATTTCGGGATTGAGATACTTGCTTACACCCCAGCTGGAGTTGAAGAGGTTCAGGACATTCTTGATGTCCGCACAGAGCTGGATGATGTTGGTGCTCTTGCCGATGTTGAACTTGAAATCGTGCTTGTAGCTGAAGTCGAGACGATGTACCCAGGGGGAATACACGCTGTAAGCCTCGGCGTACTTGCCCATGTTCTTGCTCAGGTAGCTGTCGTTCTTGGCGAATGCCATGAAACGCTCGGCATCGTCGTCGGAGACGAAACGGAACTGCTTGCCTGCAACCTGCTCCTCGGTGGGAACGTAGATTGCGTCGTATGCATAACCGTCGCCGTTCATGTCGTTCGTGAGCATGTAGGAGTAGTTGTAGCCGCCCCTCCAGCCTTCATAGATGAGGCTGTAGTGGCTGCCGCCGTTGTCGTGGAAGGTGACGGATGCGACAGCACGGTCGGGAGTCACATACTGGGAGTTGTGCAGAGGGATGTAGTTGGGGCCCTCGCTGGTAGGCACGTAGGTGAATGCAGACTCTGCGGCGGAACCGGGCATGCCGGTGACCTCCTTGCTTACGGTGCGGGTGTAAGCGGCGTACAGGCTGAGGTTCTTGGTGGGCTGCATGTTCAGGTTGGCGCTTGCGGACCAGCCGTAGCCGAGGCTGGTGTTCTCAAGTACGAACGCGGGAGTGCCGGTGCGGAAGTCGCCGGGATACAGAGGACGGTTGTCGGCGCCGTTGAGACGGGCGAATCCGCTCACGTCCCTCATACTCCAGTCGGAGATGGAGACTGCGTTGATGGTCTTGTTGTAGATGCCTTCCACGCCGATGGAGAACGGGAAGGGAGTCGGGAAGGAGTAGTCGATTGCGAGTGAGCTCTTCCAGACCTGAGGCATCTTGAAGTTGGGGTCGACTGCGCTGATGGAGCCGGGAACGGTGCCGTCCTCGGAAGAGACGGTCGTAGGGAATCCGAGGCTGGAGAGGTAGTCGATGAGAGCCTGTGCCGTGGCATTGCCGTTGGCGTCGGTCTTAAGGCCTCCGTTGAAGGTCTTGAGGATTTCATTGACATTGGCGAACTTCTCCTTGACGGCGTCAGGATAGTTCTTGTACTTGGCGTTGGGACCGATCTGGGCCTGGTACTGGACCAGACCGCCGTTGGTAGGCATGTTGGTGAAGAATACGAGAGGCAGACGGCCGCTGAAGAGGCCGGTGCCGCCGCGGACCTTGAGGCTCTTGTCGCCGAGGACGTCCCAGTTGAAACCGATACGGGGCGAGAGCGTGAAGTTGGACCTGGGCCAGGTGCCGGTGTCGATATGGGTCTCGGCGTAATTGTACTTCTTGGGATAGTAGCTGAGCTCCTTGATGGCAGCGTTGGTCAGAAGGTCCTTGTTGTCGAAGAACAGACCGTCGACGCGAAGTCCGGCGGTGAGCTTGAAGTTGTCGGAGGGGCTCCACTCGTCCTGTGCGTAAATGCCGGCCTTGTAGAACTGGACGCGGGCTGCAGGGGCTTTCTCGCCGTCGTAGCCGTAGGTGATGTTGACCACCT
>CAMOGR010000123.1 GCA_946614205.1 uncultured Bacteroidales bacterium
AAGTCACGCCGGACGAACGCCGCACCGCCAAGACCGCCAACTTCGGCATCATGTACGGCATCTCCGCCTTCGGACTCAGCCAGAACCTCCACTGCAGCCGTACAGAAGCCAAACAGCTGATAGACGACTACTTCGCCTCCTTCCCAAGCATACGCGCCTGGATAGACGGCACGCTCGCGGCCGCCCGCGCAAACGGCTGGGTAGAGACGCTGCTGGGGCGCCGAAGGTACGTCCCCGACATAGGTAGCAGCAACGGCACGCTTCGCTCCTACGCCGAGCGCAACGCCGTCAACGCCCCCATCCAGGGCACGAGCGCCGACATCATCAAACTAGCGATGACAGCCGTCGACAGATGCCTCCGCGAGCAGAAGCTCCGGTCCAGGATGGTGCTCCAGATACACGACGAGCTCCTGCTGGAAGTACCTCAGGAAGAAATAGATACCGTACGCGAAATGCTCATCGCCCAGATGCAGGGCGTGCTCAGCCTCAACGTCCCGTTAACCGTAGAATGCAATTATGGCACAGACTGGCTCCAGGCCCATTGACGAACTCGTGAGGCGCGCCATCATAGGCGACGGCACCGCATTCACGGAACTGTGGGACTCCAACATAGGAGCCCTGCGCACCTACCTCGGCAGGAACATGAAGCAGCTCGACCACTTCTTCATCGAAGACGTATGCTCAAAGACCTTCGAAAAGGCATTCCGCCAGATAGGCAGCTACGACCCCGCCCTGGGACGCTTCGACGCCTGGCTCAAGCGCATCGCCCGCAACACCGCGTTCGACGTGATAGAACAGGAATCGCGCCGCCAGCGAGGCTACGTATCGCTCGACGAAGAAGGACGCAGCCTGCCGGCGTTCGACCCGCCGGACCTGGAAGACCCGCTGGACGAAGTCATAAAGACCGAAGTGCGGACACGCACCGGACAGATGGTGGACATGCTGCCGGAACTGTACCGGGACATAGCCCGCCTGCGCATCATCGAAGGCATGCAATACAAGGAAATAGCCGACGAGACGGGGCTTGAACTCAATACCGTCCGCACACGCATCCGGCGCGCAAAGATGCTGCTGGACAAAATGAAATCGCAATGAGAACTACGGAAGCCGACTTTGCAGCCGCAGTGGAGCTGTACCGCGAATGGAACGCCCGCATCAACGTGGTGTCCCGCAAAGACATAGACAACCTGTACGAACACCATGTACTGCATTCGCTAGCCATAGCACGGTACATGGAAATACACTACCCAGGCGAGCCCTCCGAAGGGGCGCAGGTGCTGGACCTCGGCACCGGCGGAGGATTCCCCGGCATCCCCCTCGCGCTCGAATGGCCGCAGGCCCGCTTCGTACTGTGCGATTCGATAGGAAAGAAACTTCGCGTAGCCGGCGCCGTCGCTGAAGGGCTCGGGCTTGCGAACGTGGAACTCGTAAACGCGCGGGCGGAATCCCTGGAGCAGAGTTTCGACTGGGTGGTAACCCGCGCAGTCGCCACTCTGAGCGACCTCTGGCCCTGGGTGAGGGGGCGTTTCAGCAGGAGCCTCCTGTGCCTCAAGGGAGGCGACGTGCTCGCGGAAGTGTCGGAACTTTGCCGTACAAGGGGCGTAAAACCCGGCAATGTGAGGGTCTGGAAGATAGAAGATTGGCTCAAAAACGAATATTTCAAAGAAAAATTTGTAATTGAGGTTGGAAAAGATTACCTTTGCCCTCCCAAATCTGAAAATCAAAAATAATTAGATAATGAAACGTACATTCCAACCCTCCAACCGCAAGAGAGTCAACAAGCACGGCTTCCGTGAGAGAATGAGCACTCCCAACGGCCGTCGCGTCCTTGCGGCACGCCGCAGTCACGGCAGGAAGAAGCTCACCGTTTCTTCCGAGGATCGTTACTAGGATTTCGGTCCATGACTTGAGCAGCCGGCCTTCAAGGTCGGTTTTTTTATTTACCCGCCTTGACGAGCACCTCGGTGGTTTCGGCCTTGCCGTCCGTAAAAAGGGTGTCGTGACGCACCATGCCTATGCCCCTCGCGTACCAGGTGAGGGTAACGCGCTCGCGGCGGTGAAACGGAGCCTTCTCCATCTTATGCTCCTTTACGACCACGCAGTCGAAAGTCCCAGCAGGGACCGTAATCGTCTCGGTCCTAAGCACTTCCCTCTCCGTATAGTCTATCGTGAGCTTGATGCCTGTCCATTGCACGACAGAATGAATCTCGGGAAGCCGCCCGCCGGGAACAAGGTTCGGCGGAAGCACCGAAACGCCACCCGAGGACGTGAAATCCAATGCCGCGAATCTCTGCCGTGCCGCCTCTGCGGCGGCAGCCGACACGTCCACCTCGACAGAAGCGTCGGTGCGCACGAAAACCTGCGAATGCACCGGCTCCCTGACGGGTGATTTCCCAATCGGAGAAGTGATGGTGGAAGTGACGTCTATCTCGAGGCCTCCCGGAACGGCGCGAACCGCGTCGATGCTTTCGCTATGGTCCCACCAGAGCTTGTCGGTACCGGCGGCGAACCTCTGATAATGAAGCACGGTACCCTGGGATGTGCAGAAATAAGCATCGGGAACTCCGGCCCCTGAAGGAGCTGCAAGAAGGCCTGCAATAAGCAGGAAGTTTACAAGTAAAAGCATAGATATCAGTATTTTATTCTTGCAAGATTAAGCCAGTCATAGAAGAAACTGTAAGAGAAGGCATAACACAGCAGGAGCCCGGCTGCCGCAAGGGGCGGAAGAAGGGCGAAACCGGCCACCGTCCACACCAGCAGCATTACCGGAGTACCGGCGAGCCGCATGGCGAAACGCACAGTGTTCCGGAATGCGGCATCCTTTATCTTGCAGTGGCAGATGTATTCCGCTATCCCCCACTGCGGCAGGCTCAGCAGCGCGCACACCAGGAAAAGGGGCAGCAGCAGCACCGCCAGCGGTATCTCCCACCAGCGGCGGGGCTTCGGCGGGCGGAGCTCCGAGAGGCGGCGCTCGTAATTCCCGTCGTCCGGAATATACAGGATGAGCGACTTGATGGCATCGGCAAGGGAGGCCGCGAAAGCCTGGTAGAGTTCGGCCTGCGACATGTCAGCATGCGCCTGAACGAAGGCGCCGAGGTCCAGAGGGGCGCCATAGCGGATGACGCATTCGCCCCTGTAACGGAAGAAGTCGGAATAATCTATGCCCACAGGCACCACAAGAGTGCGGCGCCCGGCGTCAAGATTCTGCAGAGCGATACGCGTAACACCCTTGTGCAGAGGCAGAAGTGAATGCTTGGGCTGATGCCTCCCTTCCGGGAAAATGCAAAAGGGCACGTCGTGGGCAAGCACGTCCAGAATCTTCGGCATGACCTCCAGGTTGCGGGCGACCTCGCGCAGGCCGTCCCGTTCGCGCGTCAGCGGAACCATGCGGCAGCGGTGAAGCCAGTAAGCGGCGGTGCGGTTGTG